>NZ_JBQEQC010000011.1:0-241663 GCF_052044195.1 Variovorax sp. 22077 | reverse complement strand
CTTCCGGGGGCAACACCTGCGGCCCGGCAAAGCCGGTTCCGCGGTGTTCCACGAAAGGTCAGTGGGGCAGCAAAGGCAGCAGCAACAGCTGCCACGCCAGCCCCAGCAGGGCCGAGGCGAGCACCACCGGGATCACACCGGCCTTGAAGCGCAACAGCGCCACGGCGGCGATCAGCCCGATCGCCGCCGATGCCGCGTCGAAGCCCCCGCCGGCTCCCCTGGGCCACAGCACGTGCCAGGCGAAGAACACCGCCAGGTTGACGATCACGCCCACCACCGCCGCGGTGATGGCCGTGAGCGGCGCGGTGAGCTTCAGGTTGCCGTGCGTCGACTCGATGAAGGGCCCGCCCAGCAGGATGAAGAGGAACGACGGCAGGAAGGTGAAAAAGCACACCACCGTCGCCGCCACGGCCCCTGCCGCGAAGAGCGGGTCACCGCCGGAGAGCGCCTGGTTCCAGCCGCCGACGAAGCCCACGAAGGACACCACCATGATCAGCGGCCCCGGCGTGGTCTCGCCGAGCGCGAGGCCGTCGATCATCTGCGTGGCGCCCAGCCAGCCGTAGTGGTCGACCGCGCCCTGGAACACGTAGGGCAGCACCGCGTAGGCGCCGCCGAAGGTCATGAGCGCAGCCTTGGTGAAGAACCAGCCCATCTGCGTGAGCGTGCCCTGCCAGCCGTACAGGGCGACGAGCGCGCCCATGGCACCCAGCCACAGCACGAGGAACACGCCCAGCACGCGCCAGAAGCGGCCCCAGCCGAAGCGCGCGTGCGCGGGTGTGGGCGTGTCGTCGTCGATGAGCGCCGGGCCGATGGCCGCCGCCCCTGCCGCACCATGCCCGCCGCCGCCCGGCGCGAAGCGCTGCGGCGCCACCCGGCTGCCGAAGTAGCCGATGGCCGCCGCCGCAAGCACGATCAGCGGAAACGGCAGCTGCAGCGCGAAGATCGCCACGAACGCCGCCGCGGCGATCGCCCAGAGCCAGGCGTTCTTCAGCACCCGCGAGCCGATGCGCCAGGCCGCGAACAGCACGATGGCCGTGACCGCCGGCTTCACGCCGTACAGCAGCCCCGCCACCGCCGGCACCTGCCCGTAGGCCATGTAGATCCAGGAGAGCGCGATCAGGATGAAGAGCGAGGGCAGCACGAACAGCACCCCCGCCGCGACGCCGCCCCAGGTGCGGTGCATGAGCCAGCCGATGTAAGTGGCCAGCTGCTGGGCCTCGGGGCCGGGCAGCAGCATGCAGTAGTTGAGGGCGTGGAGAAAGCGCTTCTCCGAGATCCAGCGCCGGCGCTCCACCAGCTCCTGGTGCATCAGCGCGATCTGCCCGGCAGGCCCGCCGAAGCTGATGAAGCCCAGCTTGAGCCAGTAGACGAAGGCCTGCCAGAAGCTGACGGGAGCGGGCCGCTCGACGGGATCTTGGGCAGAGGGCATCGGGCGACTTTCTCGTTGCGCTATTTAAGGAATGCGTCGTAGGCGGTCTTCAGAATCAGCGCGCTCACCACCACGATGAACACCACCCGCACGAAGCCCGCGCCATGCCTGAGCGCAACCCGCGTGCCCAGGACGCTGCCGGCCACGTTGGCCACCGCCATCACCAGCCCGTAGTGCCACCAGACGTGGCCCTTGGCCGCCAGCAGGATCAGCGCGGCAGCGTTGGTCAGGGTGTTGATGATCTTGGCCGAGGCCGAGGCGTTGAGGAAGTCGTAGCCCATCCAGCGCACGAAGAGGAACACCAGGAAGCTGCCCGCGCCCGGGCCGAAGAAGCCGTCATACAGCCCGATCGTGAGCCCGATGGTGCAGGCCGCCAGCGTCTCGGCCCGGCCGGTGAAGCGTGGCGCGTGCATGCGGCCCATGTCCTTGCGCGCCAGCGTGTAGAGCAGCACGCCCAGCAGGATGAGCGGCAGCGCCTTGCGCAGGAAGTCTCCGGGGAACATGGTGACGCCCCAGGCGCCCAGCATCGAGCCGGTGAAACCGAGCAGCGCGGCCGGCCACAGCGCACCCCAGCGCATCTGCACCCGCTGGCTGAACTGGGCCGCGGCGGCGGCCGTGCCCCAGATGGAAGCACTCTTGTTGGTGCCCAGCAGGGTCGCCGGCGGTGCACCCGGGAAGACGGCGAACAGCGCAGGCACCAGGATCAGGCCGCCTCCACCCACGATCGAATCGACAAAACCCGCGAGCGCAGAGGCGCCCGTGACCACCAGCATTTCCATAGGGCCTGGATTGTCTCACCCCGGTGCTATCGAAAAAGTAGCTGCGAAGGCCGATGCCCCAAGCCTCCGCGCAAATAAAAAAGGCGCCGACCAGCGGCGCCTTCAAGGTTGGACAGGCATCTCGTACGGAGCCTTTGAAGAATTTTTATTGTTGCTTGGGGGGTTTGTCTCCTCGGACCCTCGGCACACGAGCAGGGCCCGTTCGCGAGTGCGCAGACTTTAGGGGCACGCACCGCCTCAGTGCATAGGGAATTACCCGCTTTGCCTTACCAATAAAGCCCGATCTGCAAACCAAAGTGTTTCTGATAGTTAACAAAGTGGCACGACTTGTGCACGGGGCGCCTGAGTCCACCACTTGAAGAAGAAAGCGACCATGGCCCTGGCACCACAAGCCTCGATCAACGCGGCAGACACCGCATGGATGATGACCTCGACCGCGCTGGTGCTGCTGATGACGCTGCCCGGCATCGCCCTCTTCTATGCCGGCATGGTGCGCCGCAAGAACGTGCTGGCCACCATGGCGGCGGTGGTGGCGATCGCCGCCGCCGTCTCGCTGACGTGGTTCGCGGTGGGCTATTCGCTCGCCTTCACCGAGGGCTGGCCCTGGCTCGGGGGCGCCGGCCGCCTCTGGTTCTCGGGCTTCGACTACCTGAAGGAGGCCGGCCAGCTGGCTGTGAGCCACGTGGCTCCCAACGTGCCCGAATCGGTCTACGCGATGTTCCAGCTGACCTTCGCGATCATCACCACGGCCCTGGTGCTCGGCGCCTTCGTCGAGCGCATGCGCTTCTCGGCGATCCTGTGGTTCGCGCTGCTGTGGAGCGTGCTGGTGTATGCGCCCATCGCCCACTGGGTGTGGGAGCCGGGCGGCTGGCTCGCGCAGATGGGCGCGCTCGACTTCGCGGGCGGCTCGGTGGTGCACGTCAACGCCGGCATCGCGGGGCTGGTGTGCGCCTACGCCCTCGGCTCGCGCAAGGGCTACGGCCGCGAGGCCTTCGAGCCCTACAACCTGGCCTTCACCATGACCGGCGCGGGCCTGCTGTGGGTGGGCTGGTTCGGCTTCAATGCCGGCTCGGCGGTGGCGGCCGACGGGCGCGCGGGGCTGGCGATGCTGGTCACGCACATCGCGGCGGCTGCCGGCGCCATGAGCTGGATGCTCGGCGAATGGATCGTGCGGCGCAGCCCCTCGCTGCTGGGCCTGTGCTCGGGCCTCGTGGCCGGGCTGGTGGCCATCACGCCCGCGGCCGGCTTCGTCACGCCGCCGGCCGCGCTGGCCATCGGCGCCATCGCGGGGCTGGCCTGCTATTGGGGCGCCACCGGCCTGAAGCACCTGCTGGGGGCGGACGACTCGCTCGACGTGTTCGGCGTGCACGGCATCGGCGGTATCGTGGGGGCGCTGCTGACCGGCGTGTTCGCCGACCCGCGCGTCTCCGGCGCCACCGGCGACGTGCTCACGCAGGCGATCGCGGTTGGCAGCGTGGCCATCTTCAGTGCGACGGGCACGGCCGTGGTGCTGTTCCTGGTGCACGTCATCGTCGGCCTGCGCGTCGATGCCGACAGCGAGCTGCTGGGCCTCGATCTTGCACAGCACAGGGAACATCTCGGGAGCAGTTGACCCACCGACGGAGGAAACAAGCCATGTCGCCATCCATGTCCGAAAGCGAACGCATCGCCCTCGCCGCCCGCCTTCACGTGGCGCTGCGGCGAAAGCACGGCCGCGTGACCGACACCGAATGGATGGCGACCAATGCCGAGTACGCCGCCGAGATCGTGCGCATGACCCGCGCGCACGCGGCCGACACCAAGGACGAGGAGCTCTACCTGCTCGCCACCCGGCTGGAGCAGGCGATGGAGCCGCTGGCGCGCGCCGCGCGCCTGGCGGCACGCCAGCCCGACGGCCAGCCGCCCACACCCCCACCCCGGTACGTCGGCGGCCTGCGCTGATACGCAGCCAGTTCGCGGGACACCGCGGAACCGGCTTTGCCGGGCCGCGGGTGTCGCCCCCGGCGAGGGGGTTGGCGAAGCGACACGAAGTGCGCAGAGCCTGGGGGAGAACTTAGCCTCCGCGGAACCGGCTTTGCCGGGCCGCAGGTGTCGCCCCCCGGCGAGGGGGTTGGCGAAGCGACACGAAGTGCACACAGCCCTGGGGGAGTGCTCAGTCCGCCTGAGCGGCCTTGCGGATCGACTGCAGCGTGCTGCCCGGCGTGATGGCCTCCGGGTCCAGCAGGCAGTGCAGGATCGACGGCTTGCCGCTGGCGCGTGCGCGGGCCAGCGCAGGGCCGAATTCTTCGGTGCTGGCCACGCGCTCGCCGTGGCCGCCGAACACCTCGGCGTAGCCGCGGAAGTCGGGGTTCTTCAGCTGCGTGGCACTGATGCGGCCCGGGTAGTGCCTTTCCTGGTGCATGCGGATGGTGCCGTACATGCCGTTGTCCAGCAGCACCACGATGATCGGCAGGCCGTACTGCACGGCGGTCGCGAATTCCTGGCCGTGCATCATGAAGTCGCCGTCGCCGGCGAACACCACCACCTCGCGCTGCGGCCACAGCCGCTTGGCGCCGACGCCGGCCGGCAGGCCGTAGCCCATCGAGCCGCTGGTGGGCGCGAGCTGGCTGGCATACGCGCGGAACGGCCAGAAGCGGTGCACCCAGGTGGCGAAGTTGCCCGCGCCGTTGCAGAAGATGGTGTCGGCCGGAAGCACCTCGCGCAGGTGCTTCATGAGCTCGCCCATCTGCAGCGGGCCCGGAATGCGGACCAGCGACGGGTCGCTCCAGCGCAGGAAGTCTTCGCGTGCGGCCTTCGTCTCCGCCTGCCAGGCCGGCACCTGTGCGGGGCGCAGCGTGGAAACGGCCTCGGCGAAGGCCTGCGGCGTGGCGTGGATGCCCAGCGCCGGGCGATACAGCCTGCCCAGCTCGTCGGCATCGGCATGCACGTGCACCAGCGCCTGCTTCGGCTGCGGGATGGACAGCAGCTCGTAGCCCTGCGAGGGCACTTCCGACAGACGCCCGCCGACCAGCAGGATCAGGTCGGCATTGCGGATGCGCTCCAGCATCCTGGGGTTGACGCCCAGGCCGAGGTCGCCCGCATAGCAGGGGTGATCGGCCGACATCAGCATCTGCCGGCGGAACGAGCAGTACACGGGCAGCGAGAACGCCGCCGCGAAATCCGCGAACTGGCGCGACGCCTTCTCCGACCAGCGGCTGCCGCCCAGGACGACCACCGGCCGCTGCGCCTGCGACAGCCGCTGCTGCAGCTCGGCGAGCTGCGCCGCGCCGGGATGGGTCTCGGTGACGGCGTACGGCTGCGCGTCGGCCACCGTCGCGGCCTCGGTCAGCATGTCTTCCGGCAGCGCGATCACCACCGGGCCGGGCCGGCCCGAGGTGGCGACATGGAAGGCGCGCGACACCAGCTCGGGCACGCGCGCCGGGTCGTCGATCTGCACCACCCACTTGGCCATGGTGCCGAACACCGCGCCGTAGTCCAGCTCCTGGAAGGCCTCGCGGCCCAGCGCGTCGCGCGCGACCTGGCCGACGAAGAGCAGCAGCGGCGTCGAGTCCTGGTGCGCGATGTGCACCCCGGCCGACGCATTGGTGGCGCCCGGCCCGCGCGTGACGAAGCACACGCCCGGCCTGCCGGTGAGCTTGCCCTGCGCCTCGGCCATCATCGTCGCGCCGCCTTCCTGGCGGCACACGGTCACTTCGATGGAAGCGTCGTGCAGCGCGTCGAGCACGGCGAGAAAGCTTTCGCCGGGCACGCAGAAGAGCTGCTCGACGCCGTGGGTGACGAGCTGGTCGACCAGGATCTGGCCGCCGGTGCGGGGTGTTGAAGTCATGCTGTATCCAATGGTCTGAAGGTGTTCGGTATTGCTCCTTCCCCTTCTGGGGGAAGGCGGGGATGGGGGCAAGCGGCGCCGGACGGACCGGCGGCAATGGATGCGCCGCCTGCCCCCACCCCAACCCGCCCCCGGAAGGGGAGGGAGAAAAGCGGAGTCATTCCAGCGCCTCGCAGGCAGCCTGGATGCGCTCGCAGGCCTCCCGCAGCTGCGCCATCGAGGTCGCATACGAGATGCGGAAATACGGCGCCAGCCCGAACACGCTGCCCGGCACCACCGCAACCTCGAAGTCCTGCAGCAGGTAGCGGCAGAAGTCGCTGTCGCTGCGCAGCAGCATTCCGCCGCGGGTGCGCCGGCCGAGCACGCCGGCGCAGCTCGCGAAGGTGTAGAACGCGCCCTCGGGCACGCGGCAGCGCAGGCCCGGCGCGCGATTCAGCGCGGCGACCACGAAGTCGCGCCGCGCCTGGAAGTCGGCGCAGCGCTCGGCCACGATGTCCTGCGGACCGGTCAGCGCCTCGATGGCGGCTGCCTGGCTGACCGACGAGGGGCATGACGTGGTCTGGCTCTGCACCACGGCCATGGCCGCGATCAGCGCTCGCGGACCGGCGCCGTAGCCCACGCGCCAGCCGGTCATCGCATAGGCCTTGGACACGCCGTTCACCGTCAGCGTGCGTTCGCGCAGGCGCGGCTCCAACGCCGCCGGCGTGGCGAAAGCCAGTCCGTCGTAGAGGATGTGTTCGTAGATGTCGTCCGCCAGCACCCAGACCTGCGGATGGCGCAGCAGCACCTCGCACAGCGGTTTCAGCTGGTCCGCGCTGTAGGCGGCACCGCTCGGGTTCGACGGCGAGTTCAGGAACAGCCAGCGCGTGCGCGGCGTGATGGCCGCCTCGAGCTGCGCGGCATCGAGCCGGAAGCCGTTGGCCTCGGTGCCGGCCACGGGCACCGGCACGCCGCCGCAGATCTGCACGATGTCGGCGTACGAGGTCCAGTACGGCGCGGGCAGGATGACTTCGTCGCCCGGGTCCAGGCTGGCCATCAGCGCGTTGAAGATCACCTGCTTGGCGCCTGCGCTCACGCTGATCTCGTCGAGCGCGAAGTCCAGCGCGTTGTCACGCCTGAACTTGAGCTGCACCGCCGCCTTCATCGCCGGGCTGCCGTCGAGCACGGTGTAGCGCGTGTCGCCTCTGCCGATGGCTTGCACGGCAGCGTCGCGCACGTTCTGCGGCGTGTCGAAGTCGGGCTCACCCGCGCCCAGCACGATCACCGGGCGGCCGGCGCGCTTGAGCGCGTTGGCATGGTCGGTGATGCGCAGGATCTCCGAGACGCCGATGGCGCGCACGCGCCGTGCGGGCTCGAAGACGATGGAAGTGGCGGTAGCGGCGGTCACTTGGCGTAGGCCTCCAGCGGCTTGTCGTTGGGTTCGGCGATGAGCTGCTTCAGCGTCGCGCTCATCGGCAGGTTCAGGCTGGTGTTCTTCGGCGGGATGGCCGCCACGAACCACTTGGTGTAGATCTTCTCGAGCTCGCCGCTCTTCATCATGCGGCGCAGCGAATCGTCCACCGCCGACTTGAAGGCCGGGTCGTCCTTGCGGAAGAGCAGCGCGATCGGCTCCGAGCCCAGCGGCTCGCCCACGATGCGGTAGGCCGAGGGGTTCTTCGAGTTCGCGATGATCCCGGCCAGCAGGTTGTCGTCGAGCACGAAGGCATCGGTGCGGCCCGACTCCATCAGGAGGAAGCTCTCGAGGTGGTCCTTGCCGAGCATGGTGTTGTACGAGACGTTCTGCGTGCGCTCGCGCTTGCGCAGCAACTGCACCGCCGTGGTGCCGGTGGAGGCCGACACGTTGCGGCCCGCGAGCTGGTCGAGGTTGGCGATGCCCGAGTCGACCCTGGTGGCCATGCGCACCTCGCTCACGTAGGTGGTGAGCGCGAAGGCCACCTGCTGCTGGCGCGCGGTATTGTTGGTGGTGGGGCCGCAGCCGATGTCGAGCGTGCCGTTCTGCACCAGCGGGATGGTGTTCTGCGCGGTCACGGCCATGTACTCCAGCTTCGCCTGCGGCGCGATCTCCTTCAGCACGCGCTCGCACAGCTCGACGTGGTAGCCCACGTACTTCTCGCCCGCGCCCAGCATGTAGGCCATGGGCGGCGAGGCCTCGCGCACGCCGAGGACCACCTTGCCGCTGGACTTGATCTTGTCGAGCGTGCCGCCGGTGGCTGCCGCGGTCTGCGCGGTCTGCGCGGTGGCGCCGATCGAAAGCGCGAGCAGGCCGGCTGCTGCAATGGTCCTGAAGGGGATATTCATGTGCTCTGTCTCCTGATGGTTGTTTTTGACGGGAGGCGAAGGCCGTCCTGGCCTCGCACGGCCCTTTCGCGGGACATCGCGGAACCGGCTTTGCCGGGCCGCCGATGTCGCCCCCGGTGAGGGGGTTGGCGTAGCGACACGAAGTGCGCCAAGCCTGGGGAGAGACTCAGTCCCCGATGTCGAAGGTCACGCCCTGCGCGAGCGGCAGCGCGGTCGAGTAGTTGATGGTGTTGGTGGCGCGGCGCATGTACGCCTTCCAGCTGTCGGAGCCCGCCTCGCGGCCGCCGCCGGTCTCCTTCTCGCCGCCGAAGGCACCGCCGATCTCGGCGCCGCTCGGGCCGATGTTGACGTTGGCGATGCCGCAGTCGGAGCCCGAGCTCGACATGAAGCGCTCGGCCTCGCGCATGTTCAGCGTGAAGATCGACGACGACAGGCCCGCGCCCACCGCGTTGTGCTGCTCGATGGCCTCGTCGAGCGAGCTGTAGCGCACCACGTAGAGGATGGGCGCGAAGGTCTCGCGCAGCACCGGGCCCTCGTGCGACTTCAGCTCCACCAGCGCGGGGCGCACGTAGTAGGCGTCGCTCGTGCCGATGCCCTCCACGCGCTGGCCGCCGTGCACCTTGGCGCCGATCTCGCGGCTTTCGGAGAGCGCCTTCTGCATGCCGTCGAAGGCCGCGCGGTCGATCAGCGGACCGACCAGCGTGCCGGCCGCGCGCGGATCGCCCACCTGCACGTTGCCATAGACCTTGGCGAGCTTGGGCACCAGCTGTTCGTACACGCTCTCGTGCACGAACAGGCGGCGCAGCGTGGTGCAGCGCTGGCCGGCCGTGCCCATCGCGGCGAAGGCGATGCCGCGCAGCGCGAGGTCGAGGTCGGCCGAGGGCGTGACGATGGCGGCGTTGTTGCCGCCGAGTTCGAGGATGGCACGTGCGAAGCGCGCGGCCAGCTTCGGGCCCACCTGACGGCCCATGGCGGTCGAGCCGGTGGCCGACAGAACGGGCACGCGGTGGTCGTCCACCAGCACCTCGCCGATGTCGCGCTGGCCCAGCAGCAGGCCCAGCAGGCCTTCGGGCGCGTCGCCGAAGCGTTCGAGGGCGCGCTGCGCGATGGCATGCACGGCCAGCGCGGTCAGCGGCGTCTTCTCGGAGGGCTTCCACACCACCGGGTCGCCGCACACCAGCGCCAGCGCCGCGTTCCACGACCACACGGCCACCGGGAAGTTGAAGGCCGAGATCACGCCGCACACGCCCAGCGGGTGCCAGGTTTCCATCATGCGGTGCTCGGCACGCTCGGTGGCCAGCGTGAGGCCGTAGATCTGGCGCGAGAGTCCGACCGCGAAGTCGCAGATGTCGATCATCTCCTGCACCTCGCCCGCGCCTTCGGACGGAATCTTGCCGGCCTCCAGCGTGACGAGGCGGCCCAGGTCGGTCTTGGCGGCGCGCAGTTCCTCGCCCAGCAGGCGCACCAGCTCGCCGCGGCGCGGCGCCGGCACGTTGCGCCAGGCCTTGAAGGCCTCGTGCGCGCGGCCGATGACTGCCGTGGCCTCGGCCGGCGAGGTCTGCGGCACCTGCGCCACCACCTCGCCGCTGACGGGCGAACGCACCGTCAGCTCGCCGCCGGTGTGGGCCGAGCGGGGCACGCCCAGGCGCTGCAGCAGCTGCGCGACTTCGGTGGCGACGGGAAGGGAGGTTTGGGCTTCGGACATGAGCGCTCCGGGGGACAGATGAAGGGAAAGACGGGAAGGCGGCGAGAGGCCTGATCCGCCCAATATCAGCGAATCGAACCCGATCGCCAAATGAAAATATCGAAGGATCTGGTGCGTTTCAGGAAGGACCTCAGCCTTTTGACGTGCGTCTAGCGCACCAACCTGGCTGCCGCCAGGACCCACAGCGCCACCAGCACCCCATTGCTCGCCGCGAACACGCCCAGCCGGTGCAGCACGTGGTTGTAGGTCAGGTGCACCGCGGTGTGCAGCGCCCGCAGCCCCACGTAGGCCCAGGCCAGCCACACCGCCGCGGGCGTCGGCTGCACCGCCACGTAGAAGAGCAGGCACACCACATAGAACAGCACCGGCAGCTCCAGCAGGTTCATGTAGTTGCGGTTGGGGATGCGCACCGCGTCCGGCACCGCCGCCGACTCGCCCAGCCTGAAGTCGGCCGTCCGGACTTCGCGGCGCAGCAAGGCACGCACGCGCGTGAAGGGGATCAGCAGCAGCACCATGCCGGTGAGGGCCGCGAGGGCGAAGACGGGGTAGAGGATCGAGGGGTTGTTCATGGTCGCCTCCCTGCTCAGTCCGGCCGCGAGGCCTCGGGCAGCGGAATCTTCTGCCCCGCCGGCGAGCTCGCCAGGCTCTGCGCCGGCCGCCTCAGGGTCGCATCGAAGGGATTGATCCTCGGCCCGATCGCCGCCGCCTCGCGTTTCAGCAGCTCGACCACGGTCGGCATGCGGTCGGCGTTGAGCCGGTCGGCGATGGTGCCCACGCTCAGCGCGGCCACCGCGCGGCCTTCGCGGTCGAGGATGGGCACGGCCACGCCGGCCATGCCTTCGAGCAGGCCGGTGTTGCGGCCCGCGTAGCCCGCCTGGCGCACGCGCTCGATCTCGGTGCGCAGGTAGACCTCGTCGTACACGCCGTACTCGCGCACCCGCGAAAGGTTGAAGCGGATCACCTCCTCGCGCTCGGCCTCGGGCAGGAAGGCCAGGATCGCCAGCGCGCCCTGCCCCACGCCCAGCGCGATGCGCCCGCCGATGTCGCCGGTGAAGGAGCGGATGGGAAAGGGCCCTTCGCTCCTGTCGAGGCACACGGCGTCGAAGCCGCTGCGCGCCAGAAGGAAGATGCTGTCGCCGAGGCTCGCGCACAGGCGCAGCAGCACGGGCCGGCAGATGGAGCGCAGGTCGCCGGGATTGCCTGCGCTGGCGGCAAGCGCGAAGAAATCGATGCTCAGGCGGTAGAGCTTGCTGCGCTCGTCCTGCTCGACCATGCCTTCGGCCATGAGCGACTGCAGCAGCCGGTGCGTGGTGGCCTGCGTGAGGCCCACGGAACGCGCGATCTGGGTCACGCGGCCGCCCTCGGCCTGCACCGCGCCGAGTGCGCGGATCACCGAAAAGACGCGCGGCACGCCGCCGCTGGCCGCCGCTGCCGCCCCGGCACCGGCCGGGGTGTTCGCCGAAGAGCTCTCCATACCTTCCTCCTGCGGAATTAGATTCATCGATCGAAGCCATGATATTCCATTGAACGGAATAAATTGAAGAAAGATTCTGATTAATGGAATACCCGAGGCGATCTGGCGCAATCGTTGCAATAGAGTGAATTAAGGACAGCAAGCTGTCCATGGCCCGCACCAAGTCGAAGCAAGGTGCCCGGAGCCATCTTTTCGCCCCCGAAGAAAGGCCCGTTCCATGTCATTCCTGCGGCTCACCGACGTGACCAAGTTCTATGGCGCCACCCGCGCGGTGGCGGACATGAATCTCTCGGTGGAAAAGGGCGAGTTCGTCTCGCTGCTCGGGCCCTCGGGCTGCGGCAAGACGACCACGCTCCAGATGATCGCGGGCTTCGAGGCGGTGAGCGGCGGCCGCATCGAGCTCGCAGGCAAGGACATCACGCACGCCAAGGCCAACACGCGCGGGCTGGGCATCGTGTTCCAGACCTATGCCCTCTTCCCGCACATGACGGTGGCCGACAACGTGAGCTTCGGCCTCGAGATGCGCAAGATGCCGAAGGCCGAGCGCACCGAGCGCGTGAAGCAGGCGCTGGCGCTGGTGCATCTCGAGCAGCACGCCGCGCGCTACCCGCGCGAGCTTTCGGGCGGCCAGCGGCAGCGGGTGGCGCTGGCGCGCGCGCTGGTGATCGAGCCGCCGGTGCTGTTGCTGGACGAGCCGCTGTCCAACCTCGACGCCAAGCTGCGCGAGGAGATGCAGTTCGAGCTGCGCCAGATCCAGCGCAAGGTCGGCACCACCACGGTGATGGTCACGCACGACCAGAGCGAGGCCATGTCGATCAGCGACCGCGTGGTGGTGATGGAAGGCGGCCGCGCCACGCAGATCGACCATCCGCAGCGCGTGTACGAGCATCCGGGCACGCGCTTCATCTCCACCTTCGTCGGCAAGGCCAACCTGCTGGACTGCCGCGTGTCCGGCAGCGGCCCCGGGCGCACCTGCGTGGAGGTGGGCGCGCTCTCGCTCGACGTGGACGACACCGGCTTCGACGTGAACGCGGGCGCGCTGCTGAGCGTGCGGCCCGAGAAGCTGCAGCTGGTGGCGCCGGGCCGGGGCCGCATCGACGGCGAGGTGCTGGAGCGCTTCTTCCTCGGCAGCCAGTGGCTCTATCGCGTGGCGACTTCGGTCGGCGAGCTCATCGTGCTGAGCCCCAACGACGGACGCGAGGCGCTCGCGGAAGGCAGCCGCACCGGCCTCGACTGGCCGGCGCACTGCATGCGGCTGCTGCCGGCCGATGAGAAGGCTGTCGCGGCATGAGCACCTCGAAGAGCAAGGCCACGCCCTGGTGGCTCTCCGGCCCCGCGCTGCTGCTGTTCACGGTGCTGCTGGTGGTGCCGCTGGGGCTCACCGCGGTGCTGTCGTTCAACGCCTACGACCCGGCCACCGGACCGAAGACGGGCGAGTTCACGCTCGCGCACTACGCGCTGGTGTTCTCCGACTCCTACTACCTCGGCATCTTCTGGCGCACCTTCTGGGTCTCGGCGCTGGTCACGCTGATCTGCGTGCTGATCGGCGCACCCGAGGCCTACGTGCTCAGCCGCATGCGCAACCCGTGGCGCTCGGCGCTGCTGCTGGTGGTGCTCGCGCCGCTGCTGGTGTCGGTGGTGGTGCGGGCCTTCGGCTGGAGCATGCTGCTGGGCCCCGAGGGCGCGGTGAACGCGCTGCTGCAGCTCGTGGGCATCGGGCCGGTGAAGATCCTCTACACCAACGCGGCGGTGGTCATCGCGCTGGTCCACGTGATGCTGCCCTTCATGGTGATCCCGGTGTGGACCTCGCTGCAGAAGCTCGACCCCGGCGTGGAGAACGCCGCCCTCTCGCTCAACGCCACGCCCTTCACCACGCTGCGGCGCATCGTGCTGCCGCAGGTGATGCCGGGCATTCTCTCGGGCAGCCTGATCGTCTTCGGGCTGGCGGCGAGTTCCTTCGCCATTCCGGGGCTGCTGGGCGGACGGCGGCTGAAGATGGTCGCGACCATCGTCTACGACGAATACCTCAGCGAGCTCAACTGGCCGCTGGGCGCGGCGGTGGCGCTGGTGCTGCTGGTCGCCAATCTTGCGGTGATGCTCAGCTACAACAGGCTGGTCGAAGGCCGCTACAAGAAAGCGCTGGGATGAACATGACCCCCACGCTCCATCACTTCGTGTATTCGCTGCCTCCCGAGGGGGCGCGTGCCTCCCTTGGGACGGCCCGGCGGGAGGCACCATGAACAGGAACGGTCCCATCGCCCTCGCGTTCAACGCGCTCGTCATCGTCTTCATGCTGGCACCGCTGGTGGTGGTGTGCGTGGTGGCGTTCACGCCCGAGAACACGCTGACCATCCCGACCACGCATTTCTCACTGCGCTGGTTCGAGGCGGTGTTCGCGCACCCCGACTTCATGCAGTCGTTCTGGAACAGCCTGTGGCTCGCGCTGAGCTCGGCCACCATCGCGACGCTGCTCGCGGTGCCGGCCGGCATGGCGATCACGCGCTACGAGTTTCCGGGGCGCGACTTCCTCAACGGCCTGTTCCTCTCGCCGCTGATCGTTCCGCACCTGGTGCTGGGCGTGGCGCTGCTGCGCCTGTTCTCGCTGGTGGGCGGCACGGGCAGCTTCGGCTGGCTGGTGCTGGCACATGCGCTCATCGTCACGCCCTACACGCTGCGGCTGGTGGTGGCGGCGCTGGTGGGCTTCGACCGAAGCGCCGAGCAGGCCGCGCTCTCGCTGGGCGCGAGCCAGGCCACGGTGTTCCGCCGCATCACGCTGCCGATGATCCTGCCGGGCGTGACGGGCGGCTGGATGCTGTCGTTCATCAACAGCTTCGACGAAGTGACGATGTCGATCTTCGTCACCTCGCCGAGCACGGTCACGCTGCCGGTGCGCATGTACATGTACGCGACCGAATCCATCGATCCGCTGATGGCCGCAGTGTCGGCGCTGATGGTGGCGGTGACGGCCTTCGCGATGGTGCTGCTCGACCGCGTGTACGGCCTCGACCGCGTGCTGGTGGGGCGCAGATAGATGAAGACGACCATGACCGCACACGCATTGCTCCACCGCGTGGCCGAGAAGACCGGCCGCGCGACGGTGCCCTTCACGCTCGATGGCCAGCCGGCGAGCGCGCTGGCCGGCGACACCGTGCTGACCGCCGTGCTCACGCAGTGCGGCCAGCTGCGCCGCAACGAGTTCAGCGGCCTGCCGCGCGCGGGCTTCTGCATGATGGGCGCCTGCCAGGACTGCTGGATCTCCACCGACGAAGGCGAGCGCCTTCGCGCCTGCTCGACCTTCATCGCGCCGGGCATGGCGCTGGTCACCGGAAGGGACGGCGCATGATCGCCACACCGACAGCGACGTCGACACCGACAGGCGAAGTCCGCCCCGTGATCGTCGGCGCAGGCCCGGCCGGCGTGCGCGCCGCGCAGACGCTGGTGGCGCACGGCCTGAAGCCGGCGGTGATCGACGAGGCCTCGCGCGCGGGCGGCCAGATCTACCGCCGCCCTCCTCCCGGCCTGGCCGCGCGCGACAAGCAGACGCTCTACGGCTTCGAGTCGAAGCGCGCCGACGCGGTGCACACGGCCTTCGACGCGCTGCAGGGCCGCATCGAACACCATGCCGACAGCCTCGCGTGGAACGCGCAGGACCAGGTGCTCGACGTGATGCACAACCCCACGCGCAGCAACCGCCGCGTGCCCTACAGCCACCTGATCGTCGCGACCGGCGCCACCGACCGCGTGCTGCCGCTGCCGGGCTGGACGCTGCCCGGCGTCTACACGCTGGGCGGTGCGCAGGTCGCGCTCAAGTACCAGGGTTGCGCCATCGGGCGCCGGGTGGTGTTCATGGGCACGGGGCCGCTGCTCTACCTGGTGGCTTATCAATATGCCAAGGCCGGCGTGGACGTGGCCGCAGTGCTCGACACGGCGCGCCTCGCCGACCAGATCGCCGCCGCGCCCGCGATGCTGGCGCAGCCGGCCGTGCTCGCCAAGGGCATGTACTACGTGGGCTGGCTGCGCGCGCACGGCGTTGCGCTGCATGGCGGCGTGCGTCCGCTGCGCGTGCTCGGCGACGAGGCTCAGGCCCGCGTCACCGGCGTGGCCTGGCTCGACGGCGAGACGCAGCGCACGATCGACTGCGATGCGGTGGGCTTCGGCTACGCGCTGCGCTCCGAGACGCAGCTCGCCGACCTTCTCGGCTGCCGCTTCGACTACGCGCCGCTGCACCGCGCGCACCTGCCGGTGCGCGACGCGGCGGGACGCTCCAGCGTACGGGGCGTGTACCTCGCGGGCGACGGCGCCGGCATCATGGGCGCGGACGCGGCCGAATGGGCGGGCGAGCGCGCGGCGCTGGCGCTGCTGCAGGACGCGGGCATCGCCTTCGACACCGCGCGTGCATCGGAACTCGAACGCAGGCTCGACAGGCTCGCCGGCTTCCGCCGCGGCCTCGAGCGCGCCTTTCCCGTACCGCAGGACTGGGCCGGGAACGCGAGCGACGACCTCGTGATCTGCCGCTGCGAGAACGTCACCGCCGGCACGCTGCGCCAGACCATCGCCAGCACCGGCGCCGACGAGATGAACCGCCTGAAGGCCCTGTCGCGCGTCGGCATGGGCCGCTGCCAGGGGCGGATGTGCGGCGCTGCGGCCGCCGAGATCCTCGCGCACGCGACGCGGCAGCCGCTGCAGCAGGTGGGCCGGCTGCGCGGGCAGGCGCCGATCAAGCCGATCCCGATCCGGCTCGTGCCGGCCGATGGGAGCGGCGCATGAGCTCGATCAGGAAGCTTCGCACCGACGTCGCCATCGTCGGCGGCGGCATCGTCGGCTCCTCCGCCGCGCTGGCCCTGCGCCGCATGGGCGTCGGCGTGGTGCTGCTGGAGCGCGATCTCTGCGGCTCGCGTTCCAGCGGCGTGAACTACGGTGGCGTGCGCCGCCAGGGCCGGCCGGTGAGCCAGCTGCCGCTGGCGCAGCGCGCGCACCGCATCTGGGGCAACCTGGCCGGGCTGCTTGGCACCGACGGCGAATACATCCGCTCGGGCCACTTCAAGATCGCGCGCAGCGAATCGGACATGGCCTCGCTCGAACGCTACCGCGCGCTGAGCAGCGACTTCGACCTGGGCCTGGAGCTGATCTCCGGCGCGCGCCTGCGCGAGCAATGCCCTTGGCTCGGCATGCGCGCAGTGGGCGGCTCGCTCTGCGCGGAAGACGGGCAGGCCAATCCGCGCCTGGTGTCGCCGGCCTTCGCGCTCGCGGCGCAGCGTGCCGGAGCGCAGGTCTTCGAGCGCCACAAGGTCGACGAGGTCGCGCACGACGGCGCGATGTTCATGGTGCGCAGCGGCAATGCGCTCGAGGTGCAGGCGCCGGTGCTGCTGAACTGCGCGGGCGCGTGGGCCGGCGCCATCGCCAGCCAGTTCGGCGAGACGCCGCCGATGTACGCCCGCAGCCCGCTGATGGCTGTGACCGAGCCGGTGCCGCATTTCATGAAATGGAGCCTGGGCGTGGAAGGCGGCGGCATCTACTGCCGGCAGGTCGAGCGCGGCAACGTGGTGCTGGGCGGCGGCACGGGCATCACGCTCGACGCCGAACGCTCCCGCGCCGAGCGCGAGGGCATCGCCGCGCTGGCGGTGCAGGCCATCGAGCTGCTGCCCGCGCTGCGCCACGCACACATCATCCGCACCTGGGGCGGCACCGAGGGCTACCTGCCCGACCGCGAACCGGTGCTGGGCCCGAGCCGCACCACGCCGGGCCTCTTCCACGGCTTCGGCTTCGCTGGCGCGGGCTTCCAGATCGGCCCGGCCGCCGGCGAGGTGCTGGCCGAGCTCGCACGCGACGGCCGCACCGACACGCCCATCGACGCCTTCGCCATCGAGCGCTTCGACGGCGCCGACGAATCACTCACCGCATCCCCCACCTGAACCTGAATGGAGAGCATCGCCATGTCCCAGAAGTCCTCGATCAGAACCCTTCCGCTGCTGGCCGCGCTGCTCGCGGCCGCCGGCATCGCCGGTGCGCAGACCAAGACCCTCTACATCGGCATGAACGGCGGCACGATGGAGAAGGCGTACACGCAGTACGTCTTCCCGGCCTTCGAGAAGGCCTACGGCGCGAAGGTGGTGGTGGTGCCGGGCACCTCGTCCGACATCCTCGCCAAGGCGCAGGCCAACAAGGACAAGCCGCAGATGCACGTGATGTTCCTCGACGACGGCGTGATGGTGCGCGCCATCGGCATGGGCCTGTGCCAGAAGCAGAAGCCCAGCCAGTCGCTCGGAGAGATCTACCCGGCCGCGCGCTTCAAGGACGACATGGCCAGCGGCGTGAGCCTGGGCATGACGGGCCTGGCCTACAACGCGAAGATGTTCAAGGAGAAGGGCTGGGCGCCGCCCACCTCGTGGATGGACCTGGCCGACCCGAAGTACAAGGGCAAGGTGGTGTTCCAGTCGGTGTCGTCGTCCTCCTTCGGGCTGCACGGCTTCCTGATGTTCAACCGCATCCAGGGCGGCAACGACAAGAACGTGGAGCCCGGCTTCAAGGCCTGGCCCACCACCATCGGGCCGAACGTGCTGGAGTACATCCCGAGCTCGGCCAAGCTCTCTGAGATGGTGCAGACCGGCGAGGCGGCGATCTTCCCGCTCACGCCCACGGCCGTGGCCGCGATGAAGAGCAAGGGCATCCCGGTCGAGTACGCACCGCCCAAGGAAGGCGCGGTGGTGCTCATGGTCGGCCAGTGCGTGATCGCCAACAACACCGAGCCCGAGCTCTCGCAGAAGCTCGCCGAGTTCCTGCTGAGCCCGCTGGCGCAGGCCAACGTGCTGCAGTACGGCGCGCAGATCCCGACCAACCCGAAGGCGCCGGTGGTGGGCGACGGCGTGGCGCAGGTGGCCGACATCAACAAGTGGATGAAGACCGCGGTGACCATCGACTGGGAAAGCATCAACGCGAACCGCCCTGCATGGAACGCGCGCTGGAACAAGACCATCGAGAAATAAGGCTCGCCCCCAGGCTGCGCGCACTTCGTGTCGCTGCGCCAACCCCCGACCGGGGGCAACACCGCAGGCCCGGCGGAGCCGGTTCCTCGGTGTTTCCGGCATCAGACCGAAGTCGGACCTCCGCTACGGCCTGGGAGCCTTGCGCAGCAGCACCGGCATGCACAGCAGGTAGACCACCGCGCCCGCCAGCCACGCGATGCCGGGAAAGCGCAGGCGGAAGGCGAAGTAGAGCTGGCTGATGAGCAGCGGTCCGAACACCGAGGCCAGGCTCGACAGGCTCGCGAGCACGCCCTGAAGCCGCCCCTGCTCGGCCTCGCCCACGCGGGCCGAGAGCATCGACTGCAGCGCGGGCGCGCCGATGCCGCCCGTGCAAAGCAGCGGCAGCAGCGCGAGCGCCATCCAGCCCTGCGTGGCGAAGGCCAGCAGCGCATAGGCGGTGCAGTCGGCCGCGGTGCCGATGGCGATGGCCGCGCGCTCGCCCCAGCGCTCGACCAGCGGCCCCGCCACGAAGCCCTGCATCAGCGCCTGGATCAGGCCGAAGACCGCGAGCGAGACGCCGACCATGGTGCCGTTCCACGCGAACTTGTCTTCGCCGTAGAGCACCCAGGTCGTGCCGGCGACCTCGCCCACCAGCATCAGCACCGTGAACACGCCGAGGATGGGCAGCAGCGCGGGAAAGCTCTTCGCCCAGCGCAGCGGCGCGAGCGGATGCAGCACGCCTCGGTCGAAGGGCTGCGTGGCGAGCTTCGCGGGGCGCGACTCGCGCAGCAGCAGCAGGGCCGCGAGGAAGGTAAGTCCGTTGAGCACGGCGGCGGCGATGAACGGCAGCCGCACGCCGTGGTCGCCGAGCACGCCGCCGAGCGCCGGCCCTGCGATGAAGCCGATGCCGAAGCACGCGCCCATGCGGCCGAACCAGCGCGCGCGCTGGTTCTCGGGCGTGAGGTCGGCGATGGCTGCCGAGGCCACCGCCATGTTCGCGCCCGTCATGCCGGCGATCGCGCGGCCCACGAACAGCATCCACAGCGAGGGCGCGAAGGCCATGAAGAGCGCGTCGACGGCCGCGCCCGCCACCGAGACCAGCAGCACCGGACGGCGGCCGAAGCGGTCGCTGAGCGCACCGAGCACCGGCGCGCAGAGGAACTGCATCAGCGCGTAGAGCGAGAGGAATGCGCCGAAGCGCCAGCCGAGGTCGCCCGTGTGGCCGACTTCGCGCAGCAGGCTGGGCACGATCGGCATGACCAGGCTGATGCCGATCGCGTCGAGCGTGACGATCGCGAGGATCACGGCCTGCGCATGGCGACCGCTCGCGAGGGGGTTTGGAAATGCGTCTGAATTTATCATCGATAAGGGATTATCAGCGATAAATTCCTGGGCGTGAAGTACCCTCCCCGATCGACATCGGCACACACACGCACGCACGCGCGCACATCGGAAGAATGAAACTGGACCGCGAAGTGATCCTCGAGACAGCCCTCACGCTGCTCGACGAGGTGGGAATGGACAAGCTCAGCACGCGGCTCCTGGCCGAGCGGCTCGGCGTGCAGCAGCCTGCGCTGTACTGGCACTTCAAGAACAAGCGTGCGCTGCTCGATGCGATGAACGGCGAGATCCTGCGCCGCACCCACGAGCGCAAGCTGCCGGAGCCCGGCGAGACCTGGGACGCCTTCCTGCGCGAGAACGCACGCAGCTTCCGCCGTGCGCTGCTGGCGCGGCGCGACGGCGCGCGGCTGCATGCGGGCTCGGAGCCCGATCCGGCCGACCTCGACATGGTCGAGGCGCAGCTCGCCTCCGTGGTCCGCCTGGGCCTGCCCGCGCCGCAGGCGATGACGCTGCTGATCGCCCTGGGCCGCTACACCGTGGGCTGCGTGCTGGAACAGCAGGCGACGCCGCCCGACGCGGCCGAGCAGCAGCAGGCGCTCGACGCCGCCGCGGCCTCGCGCCCGCTGCTGGCCGAGGCCTTCGCCAACTACCGCAAGGCCGGGCACGACGCGCTGTTCGAGATCGGCGTCGACCTCATGCTGGAAGGCGCGAAGGCGCGCATGGCGGGCAATGCCCCGGCCGCGCGCCGCCGCGCGATGGCGGACAAGCCGCCCGCAGCACCGCGTCGCTGAAGCCGCTCAGCGGTTGTCCTCGACGATCCAGCCGGCGGCCTTCTCGGCCATCATGAGCGTCGGGCTGTTGGTGTTGCCGCTGGTGATGGTGGGCATCGCGCCCGCATCCACCACGCGCAGGCCCTGCACGCCGCGCACGCGCAGGCGCGAATCGAGCGCCGCCGCCGGGTCGTTGTCGGCGCCCATCTTGGTGGTGCCCACCGGATGGAAGATGGTGGTGGCGATGTCGCCGGCCAGGCGCGCCAGGTCCTCGTCGGTCTGGTACTGCACGCCGGGTTTCCATTCCTCGGGCTTGTACTTGGCGAGCGCGGGCTGCTGCGCGATGCGGCGCGTGACGCGCAGCGACTCGGCCGCCACCTTGCGGTCTTCGTCGGTGCTCAGGTAGTTGGGCGCGATGGCCGGGGCGTCCTCGAAGCGGTTGCTGCGGATGCGCACCGAGCCCCGGCTCGTCGGGTTGAGGTTGCACACGCTCGCGGTGAAGGCCGGAAAGCTGTGCAGCGGATCGCCGAAGGCGTCGAGCGACAGCGGCTGAACGTGGTACTGCAGGTTGGGCCACTCGCGATCGGGCGAGCTGCGCGTGAAGGCGCCGAGCTGCGACGGCGCCATGCTCATCGGGCCGCTGCGCTTGAGCACGTATTCGAGGCCGATCTTGGCCTTGCCGATCATCGACGAGGCCATCACGTTGAGCGTGGGTGCGCCCGCGATCTTGTAGACGGCGCGGATCTGCAGATGGTCCTGCAGGTTGGCGCCCACGCCGGGCGCGTCGAGCACCACGTCGATGCCGTGCTGCCTCAGCAGCTCGGAAGGGCCCACGCCCGAGAGCTGCAGGATCTGCGGCGAGCCGATGGCGCCGGCGCTCAGCACCACCTCGCGCGTGGCGCGCACCGTGACCTTCTCGCTGCCGTTCCACACCTCGGCGCCGGTGCACCGGCGCTTGCCGTCGGGCTGCGTCTCGAAGAGCAGGCGCGAGACCTGCGCGCCGGTCCAGAGCTCGAAGTTGGGCCTGCCGTAGCAGGTCGGGCGCAGGAAGGCCTTGGCGGTGTTCCAGCGCCAGCCGTTCTTCTGGTTGACCTGGAAGTAGCCCACGCCCTCGTTGTTGCCGCGGTTGAAGTCGGTGGAGTGCGGCACGCCGGCCTGCTCCGCGGCCGCGGCGAAGGCGTCGAGGATGTCCCAGCGCAGGCGCTGCTTCTCTACGCGCCACTCGCCCCCCGCGCCATGCATCTCGTCGGCGCCCAGGTAATGGTCTTCGTGCTTCTTGAAGGCCGGCAGCACGTTCTGCCAGCGCCAGCCGTCGTCGCCGGTGAGGTCGGCCCAGTGCTCGTAGTCGCGCGACTGGCCGCGCATGTAGATCATGCCGTTGATGCTGGAGCAGCCGCCCAGCGTCTTGCCGCGCGGATAGCGCAGCACCCGGCCGTTGAGGCCCGCGTCGGGCTCGGTGCTGTAGAGCCAGTCGGTGCGCGGGTTGCCGATGCAGTAGAGATAGCCGACCGGGATGTGGATCCAGTGGTAGTCGTCCTTGCGGCCCGCCTCGATGAGCAGCACGCGCCGGTTCTTGTCGGCGCTCAGGCGGTTCGCCATGAGCGAGCCGGCGGTGCCGGCGCCGATGACGACATAGTCGAAGGTGGTCTCGCTCAAGTGGTTGTCTCCTTCTGCTCGTTCTTGTCTGCATACGGCGCCCAGTGCACCGTTGCCAGTTATCCGTCAGTACCAGTGCTCCCGCGGAACCGGCTCCGCCGGCCCGCCGGGAGCGCCCCCTCGAGGGGGGATGCGAGCGACACGAAGTGCGCGAGAGTCGGGGGTGGACTTATTTTGCAGTGGGCATGACGAACTCGGCGCCCTTGCCGATGCTCTCGGGCCAGCGCTGCATCACCGACTTCTGCTTCGTGTAGAAGCGCACGCCCTCTTCGCCGTAGGCGTGCATGTCGCCGAAGAGCGAACGCTTCCAGCCGCCGAAGCCGTGCCAGGCCATGGGCACCGGGATCGGCACGTTGATGCCGACCATGCCCACCTGGATGCGGCGGCTGAACTCGCGCGCCACGTTGCCGTCGCGGGTGAAGCAGCTCACGCCGTTGCCGAACTCGTGGGCGTTGACGAGGTCGATCGCGTCCTTGAAGTTGGCCACGCGCACGCAGCTCAGCACCGGGCCGAAGATCTCTTCCTTGTAGATGCGCATCTCGGGCGTGACGTTGTCGAACAGCGTGCCGCCCATCCAGAAGCCGTCGCCGCAGCCTTCGCCGGCGGTGTTGCCGTCGAACTTGCGGCCATCGACCAAGAGCTTCGCGCCTTCCTTCTCGCCCAGGTCGATGTAGCCGGTGATGCGCTCGTGCGCGGCGCGGGTGACGATCGGGCCCATCTCGGCCGCGAGGTTCTCGCCGTTGAGCACCTTCAGCGTCTTCGTGCGCTCGACGAGCTTGGGAATGATCTTGTCGGCCACGTCGCCCACCAGCACCGCCACGCTGATGGCCATGCAGCGCTCGCCGGCCGAGCCGTAGCCCGAGCCGATCAGTGCATCCACGGTCTGGTCGATGTCGGCGTCGGGCATCACCACCATGTGGTTCTTCGCGCCGCCCAGGGCCTGCACGCGCTTGCCGTGGCGGGCGCCGGTCTCGTAGATGTAGTTGGCGATGGGCGTGGAGCCGACGAAGCTGATGGCCTTGACGTCGGGGTGCTCCAGCAGCGCGTCGACCGCCGCCTTGTCGCCCTGCACCACGTTGAACACGCCGTCGGGCAGGCCGGCTTCCTTCAGCAGCTCGGCGATGCGCAGCGCGGGCGTCGGGTCGGTCGGGCTGGGCTTGAGCACGAAGGTGTTGCCCGCGGCGATGGCCACCGGGAACATCCACATCGGCACCATCACCGGGAAGTTGAAGGGCGTGATGCCGGCGACCACGCCCAGGGGCTGCCGCAGCGTCCAGTTGTCGATGCCGGTGCTGACCTGGTCGGTGTAGTCGCCCTTGAGCAGCTGCGGAATGCCGCAGGCGAATTCGACGATGTCGATGCCGCGGCTGACTTCGCCCTGCGCGTCGGTGAAGACCTTGCCGTGCTCGGCGGTGATCATGTGGGCGAGTTCGTCCTTGTGCTCGTTGAGCAGTTGCAGGAACTTGAACATCACGCGCGCACGGCGGATCGGCGGCGTGTCGGCCCAGGCCGGGAAGGCGGCCTGCGCGGCGGCGACGGCGGCGCCGACCTGGTCTGCATCGGCCAGGCCGACCTTGCCGGTGACGGCGCCGGTGGCGGGGTTGGTCACGTCCTGCGTGCGGCCGGAGGTGTTGGCGGCGAGCTTGCCGGCGATGAAGTGGTCGATGGAGGTAGGCATGGGGAGAACCCTGATGGAGGCTGTGTCCGGAGGAAGAATGCGGCCAGTTTAGGCAGCGCGTTGTTCCTCGCCTAGTCACGATGCTTGAACTTATTGTTCGCAATGGCGAACAATGTAGGCATGAAACCCCAAAATATCGAGTCGCTCTGGACCCACCTGCACTGGCTCACCGTGCTGGCGCAGCAGGGCAGCTTCACCGCCGCCGCGCTGCGCCTGGGCGTGAGCAAGGCGGCCATGAGCCAGCGCATCGCCGAGCTCGAGCGCGCGGCCGGCGCGCCATTGGTGCAGCGCACCACGCGCAGCGTGCGGCTCACCGAGGCCGGCCAGCGGCTGGTGGACGACATGCGCGGCCCCTTCGAGCAGATCGCCCACAGCTTCGCCGGCGTGCGCGACCTCGCGGGCGTGCCGCGCGGGCTGGTGCGGGTGACGGCGCCGGTGGCCTTCGCGCGCCAGCAGCTGGTGCCCAGGCTGGCCGATTTCCTGCGCGCGCAGCCCGAGGTGCGCATCGAGCTCGACCTGTCCGACCGGCTCAGCTCGCTCGCGATGGAGGGCTTCGACCTCGCCATCCGCCACACCGCCGCCCCGCCCGACACGCACGTGGCCTGGACGCTGTGCGAGACCCGCTCGGTGCTGGTGGCCAGCCGCGCCTACCTGCGCCGCCGCGGCACGCCGCGCGAGCCCCAGGCCCTGGCCGGCCACGACTGCCTGCACTACCCGCGCGCGCAGGAAACGCCGACCTGGCACTTCGAGACCAGGTCTTCGGCGCCGCGCATCACGGTGCCGGTCTCGGGTCCGCTGGTGGCCAACAACAGCGAGGCGCTGCGCGACGCGGCGCTCAGCGGCCTGGGCATCGCACTGGTGCCCGACTTCAGCGCGCAGTCGGCGCTGCAGTCGGGCAAGCTGCAGCAGGTGCTGCCGCAGTGGCGCTCGGTGGGCGCCTTCGGCGAGCGCCTGTACGCCATACGGCCCTACGCCACGCACGTGCCTCAGGCGGTGACGGCCTTCGTGGCCTGGCTGCGCGAAGCCCTGTCCGATGGCTTCGCACCCTGAAGGAAACATGAATAAACGGCGTGGTGCCCTACGCGAACGAAGGGTCTGGCGTACCTTGACCTCGGATGCACGCGGTTACGATGCGCGCACCCGGCCCGGGTTTTGTTAACTTTTCCGCTCACCCGCCTCATTCTTCATCCCGCCATGTCTCCCGCCCCATCGCCTGCCGACGCCTCCGCCGCCGACAGCGCGTGGCCCCGCGTCGCGCAGCGCGAGCAGGACGGCCGCCAATGGACGGTGGCCAGCGGCCGGTGGACCACGCTGGCGATGTCGTCCAAGGCGGCGTGGCAGGCGCTGGCCGACAGCTTGAAGGCGGCCCCGCCCGCCGACGACCGCGCCTGGGACCTCCGGCCCGTCGAGCAGCTCGACCACATCGGCGCGCAGCTCCTGTGGGACCACTGGCGCCACGAGTGGCCCGCGACCATCGAGCTGTCGCCGCAGCACAAGGCCGTGCTCGATCACGTGGCGCAGCACACCGTCGCCACGCCCGACGAGCCCGCGCCCACGCTGAGCGACCGCATCCGCGCGTTCTCGCACAACGGGCCGCGGCTCATGTACGTGGTGCGCGACTTCACCGCGCTGGTCGGGCAGCTCGCCCTCGACCTGTGCCGGCTGGCGCGCGCGCCGCACCGCGGGCCTTGGCGCGATTTCTCCGGGCACCTCTACCAGTTCGGTGCCACGGCGCTGCACATCACGGCGCTGGTCGGCCTGCTGATCGGCGTGGTGCTGGCCTACCTGATCTCGCAGCAGCTGCGCCAGTACGGCGCCGAGACCTTCGTGGTGAACATCCTCGGGCTCTCGCTGATCCGCGAGCTGGGGCCGGTGCTGGCGGCCGTGCTGATCGCCGGCCGGTCGGGCTCGGCCATCACGGCACAGATCGGCGTGATGCGCGTGACCGAGGAGCTCGACGCGATGCGGGTGATGGGCATCCCGCACGGCTTTCGCCTGGTGATGCCGCGCGTGCTGGCGCTGGCCATCGCGATGCCGCTGATCAGCCTGTGGACCTCGATGGCCGCGCTCGCGGGCGGCATGCTCGCGGCCGATGCGGCGCTCGATATCTCGCCGGCCTACTTCCTCTCGGCCCTGCCGCGCGCGGTGCCGATCTCGAACCTGTGGCTGGCCATGGCCAAGTCGGCGGTGTTCGGCATCCTGATCGCGCTGATCGGCTGCCACTTCGGCATGAAGGTGAAGCCGAACACCGAGAGCCTCGGGCGCGGCACGACCTCGTCGGTCGTCACATCGATCACCGCGGTGATCCTGGTCGACGCATTGTTCGCCGTGCTCTTCAAGGGCATCGGCTTCCGTGCATGAACATGACCTGCTCCCCCAGTCTTCGCGCACTTCGCGTCGCTTCGCCAACCCCCTCGCCGGGCGCGACAGCCGCGGCCCGGCAAAGCCGGTTCCGCGTTGTCCCTGGCATCGGCCATGCGGTGTTCACGGATCGCGCACCTCGCTGGCGAAATGGATCAGCCGCATGAGCATGCCCGTGCGCCCCGACACCGACCCCACCGTGGTGGACATCCGCGGCCTTTGGACCGTGTTCGAGAGTCCCGACGGCGAGCAGGTGGTGCACCGCGACCTGCAGCTGCACATCGACCGCGGCGAGGTGCTCTCGCTGGTGGGCGGATCGGGCACGGGCAAGACGGTGCTGCTGCGCCAGATCCTCGGACTGGAGAAACCCACGCGCGGCCACGTCGAGGTGCTGGGCCAGGAGCCCGGCGAGCTCAGCGCCTCGGGCGCGGCCAACGTGGGCATGCTGTTCCAGCACGGGGCGCTGTTCTCGGCCTTCAGCGTGCTGGAGAACATCGCCTTTCCGCTGCGCGAGCTGAAGCTCCTGCCCGACGAGCTCATCCGCCACGCGGCGCTGGTGAAGCTGCAGATGGTGGGCCTGGGCCCGCAGCACGCCAACAAGAGCCCGGCCGATCTTTCGGGCGGCATGATCAAGCGCGTGGCGCTGGCGCGCGCGCTCATCATGGACCCGCCGCTGCTGCTGCTGGACGAACCCACGGCCGGCCTCGACCCCGAGGCCTCCGACAGCTTCTGCAACCTGCTGCGCGGCCTGCACCGCGAGCTGGGCCTCACGGTGGTGATGGTCACGCACGACCTGGACACCCTCTTCGACCTGAGCACCCGCATCGCGGTGCTGGCCGACCAGAAGGTGATCGTCACAGGCGCGGCGCGCGAGGTCATCGCGTATCCGCATCCCTTCATCCACGAATACTTTCTCGGCGGGCGCGGCCAGCGCGCCCTCGAAGCGCTGCATGACAAGCCGGCCCCCGAGCGGGCCGCTGAAAGGTAGGTAGCCACCATGGAAAACAAGGCCCACGCCCTCGCCGCCGGCGCCTTCGTGCTCGGACTGATCGCCGCGCTCGTCGCGCTGGTGGTCTGGTTCACGCGCGACAACACCGTGCGCAACATCTACGAGCTCTCCACCCGCGACGCGGTCAGCGGCCTACAGCCGCAGGCCATGGTGCGCTACCGCGGCATCGCGGTGGGCAAGGTGGCGTCGATCGACTTCGACCCGAAGGTCAAGGGCAACGTGCGCGTGCGCATCACGGTCGACGAGCGCGTGCCGCTCACCACCTCCAGCTTCGCCACGCTGAGCTACCAGGGCGTGACCGGCCTGGCCTTCATCGCGCTGGACGACAAGGGCGAATCGACCGTCTCGCTCAAGCCCAACAACGACGACCCGCCCCGCATCCCGCTCAAGCCCTCGATGCTGGCGCAGCTGCAGGACCGCGGCGAGGCCATCATCAACCAGGTCGAGGAAGTGACCAAGCGCGCCAACCAGCTGCTGAGCGATCCCAACCAGAAGCGCGCCGCCGATGCGCTGGAGAACATCGCGGCGGCCTCGGCCAGCGCCAACACGCTGCTCAAGACGCTCGACAACACGGTGAAGACCGGCCTGAACCCGGCGCTCTCGAAGATGCCCGACGCGCTGGCCTCGGTGAAGAAGGCGGCCGGCGACGTCTCGCGCGTGGCCAACAACTTCAACACCACCGTCGGCCGCCTGAACGCACCCGACGGCCCGGTCGAACGGCTGAGCGACGGCACCAAGGCGCTGGCGCAGGCGGTCGATTCGTTCAACGCCGCCACGCTGCCGCGCGTGAACCGCGTGGCCGACGACACCTCGCACGCGGTGCGCCGGCTGGGCCGCGCGGCGGACAGCATCAACGACAACCCGCAATCGCTGCTGTTCGGCAACGGCGGCGCGGCTGCGGGCCCCGGCGAACCGGGCTTCCAGGCGCCGGCCGCGACGCGGCCCTGATTCCCGACGAAGGGAGGATCACCGACCATGAACGCCATTCGCAAGACCCCTGCCGCCCTAGCGCTCGGCTGCGCCCTGCTGCTGGCCGCCGGCTGCGGCGCGCTGCCCGACAAGCCCGCGCGCGCCACGCTCTACGACTTCGGCCCCGGCCCGGCGATGCCTGCGGCGGCACCCGCGGCGGCCACGCTCCCGACGCTGTCGCTGGCCGAGTTCGAGAGCAATTCCCGCCTCGACGGCACGCAGATCCTCTATCGCCTGGGCTATGCCGACGCCAACGAGTTGCGGCCCTACGGCCAGTCGCGCTGGAGCCTGCCGCCCTCGCAGCTGCTGCGCCAGCGGCTGCGCGACACGCTCTCGGAGCGCCGCATGGTGCTCGGCCCCGAAGAGGCGGCCACCATCTCGCGCGGCCGGGGCCAGGCGCCGGACACGCTGCGCATCTCGCTGGACGAGTTCAGCCACTACTTCGAATCCGCGAGCGCCAGCGTGGGCCTGGTGCGGCTGCGCGCCACGCTCGTGCGCAGCACCGCCGCCGGCGACCGCGTGCTGGGCCAGCGCCTGTTCACCGTGCGCCGCCCCGCGCCCAGCGCCGACGCACCCGGCGGCGTGAAGGCGCTCATCTCCGCCAGCGACGCGGCCGTGGCCGAGGTGGTGCAGTGGGTCGACCAGTTGCAGCAGCAACAGCCGCGGCAGTAACCTGCGGCACCGCACGGAAGGAAGGAGCATCGTCCCATGAACGCAACCCGCATCGTCGGCATCCTGCTGATCGTGGCCGGCATCGCCGCATTGGCCCTGGGCAGCTTCAGCTTCACCAAGGAAACCCACCAGGCCAAGCTCGGGCCGCTGGAGTTCTCGGTGAAGGAGAAGGAAACGGTCAACCTGCCGGTGTGGGCCGGCGTGGCGGTGATCGTGGTGGGCGGGGCGCTGGTGCTGCTGGGCGGCCGGAAGGGCTGAGCCCCCTTCAGGCCCGCTGGCCCGACAGCCCGGCCAGCAACTGCGGCAGCAGGTCTTCGGAAGCACCGCGCAGCACCACGGCCGCCGCGTCGTCCAGGTGCGGCAGCGGCTCCAGGTTCAGCGTGATGAGGCGCGCGCCGTGCGCGAGCGCGGTCTGCGGCAGCTCGGCCGCCGGGTAGACGATGGTGGTGCTGCCCACCACCAAGAACAGATCGCACTCCTGCGCCGCCACCTGCGCGTCGAGCAGCACGCCGGCATTCAGCATCTCGCCGAACATCACCACGTCGGGCCGCGCGTGCGCGCCGCAGCGCAGGCAGCGGTGGAAGGGCCAGGGGCCGCTTCGGTTGCCGCAGCGGTCGCAGCGCCAGCGGCGCAGCGAGCCGTGCAACTCCAGCACGTCCTGGCCGCCGGCCAGCGTCAGCAGGCCGTCGACGTTCTGCGTGACCAGCCGGGTCGCAGGGCGCAGCCGCTGCAGCAGCGCGAGCGCGGCGTGGCCCGGGTTCGGCTGCGCCGACTCGATCGTCGACAGGCGCTGCGCCCAGAACTTCGTGAAGCCCGACGGGTCGCGCTGCAGGTCCTCGGCGTGGGAGAACTGCAGCGCGTTCTGGCTCTTCCACAGTCCGTCGGCATCGCGGTAGGTGGGAATGCCCGAGGCGCGCGACAGGCCCGCGCCCGAGAACACGACGATGCGCCGGGCATTGCAAAGCAGCTCGATGGCCGCGTGGATGGGAGAAGCGGAAGAAGGGATGTCTGTTGTGACTGGCGTCATCGCTCTGGTCTTGGGGAACTGGCTCCGGCCGCGGCCGCCTGCGCCGGCGAGGCGCCGAGCCGCTGCGACACCGTGTCGGCGCAGGCCTTGAGCGCGCGGGCGATCTGGCCGTCCCACGCGGTGTCGAAGATGCCGGCCGGGCCGATGGCGGTGACGGCCAGCACGATGGCGCCAGTGTGGTCGAAGACGGGCGCGGCCATGGCGCTGACGCCCTCGATGACCTCGCCGTCGGAACGGCTGATGCCGTGGTCGCGCACTTCCTGCAGCTGGCGCTCGAAGTCGCTCCATGAAGGCAGCGGCTGCACCGGCGGCATGCCCGCGGGCGGCTGCGGCTCGCCGCCCTTGCGCTGCTTCTGGCGCTGGCGCTCTTCCTCGAGCAGGCTGCGCACCACCTCGGCATCGAGGTAGGTGGCAAAGACGCGGCCCGAGGCGGTGTTGGTCAGCGAGAACACCGTGCCGTGCCGCATGTTCACGTGCACCGGCGAGGGCGACTCGGCCGTGCGCACGATGGTCGCGCCGCGCGCGCCCCACACGGCCAGCGCCACGGTATGGCCGATCTGCTGCGCGAGCTGGCCGATCAACGGGGTGGCGATGTGCACCGGGTCGGCCTGCTGCAGGCTGATGAGGCCCAGTTGCAAGGCGAGCGGGCCGAGCAGATAGTGGCCGCTGGCGCGGTCCTGCTCGATGAGGCCCAGCCGCCCGAAGCTGACCATGTACGGATGCGCCTTGGCCGCCGTCATGTCGGCCTCGCGCGCCAGGTCCTTCAGCGCCATGGGCCGGCCGTGATGCACCAGTGCGCGCAGCAGCTGGCCGCCGACTTCGATGCTCTGGATGCCGCGCTGGGCGCGGTCGCTGTCACTGGCTGCCATGGCCGGCCTCGCCTTCTGGTCGTTCGTTCATGAAGAAGGGATTAGACATTAACTGATCTGCGGCTTACACTGCGGCCATTCGTTAACTGCGAATTCGTTCGACTTAGACGAATTTCAAGATTCCACCCACCGACGGAGACACCCGATGAGCCAAGCCAAGAAATTCGCCAGCCAGGCCGACATGGAAGAGAAGAAGGTCACCTTCAGCCAGATCTCGGAACATGCCTGGGCCTACACCGCCGAGGGCGACCCCAACACCGGCATCGTGATCGGCGACGACTGCGTGCTGGTGGCCGACACCCAGGCCACCCCCGCCATGGCGGCCGACGTGGTGCGCCGCATCCGCGAGGTGACCGACAAGCCCATCAAGTACGTGGTGCTGACCCACTACCACGCGGTGCGCGTGCTGGGCGCGGCGGGCTACGGGGCCGAGCACATCCTGGCCAGCCAGGACACGCGCGACCTGATCGTCGAACGGGGCGAGCAGGACAAGGCCAGCGAGATCGGCCGCTTCCCGCGCCTGTTCCAGAACGTCGAGACCGTGCCGCCGGGCCTGACCTGGCCCACCATGACCTTCACCGGCAAGATGACCCTGTGGCTGGGCAAGCTCGAAGTGCAGCTGATCCAGCTCGGCCGCGGCCACACCAAGGGCGACACCGTCGTCTGGCTGCCGCAGGAACGCACGCTGCTGTCGGGCGACCTGGTCGAGTTCGGCGCCACGCCGTACGCAGGCGACGCCTACTTCAAGGACTGGCCGCAGACGCTGGACAACATCGCCGCGCTCAAGCCCGTGGCGCTGGTGCCGGGCCGCGGCGCCGCGCTGACCACGCCGGCCGAAGTGGCCGAGGGCCTGACGGGTACGCGCGACTTCATCTCCGACGTCTACGCCAGCGTGCAGGAAGGCGTGAAGGCCGGGCGCGACCTGAACGCGGTCTACAAGGAGACCTACGCGAAGCTGCAGCCCAAGTACAGCAAGTGGGTGATCTTCGACCACTGCATGCCCTTCGACGTGAGCCGCGCCTACGACGAGGCCTCGGGCCACGCCGACCCGCGCATCTGGACGGCCGAGCGCGACGTCGAGATGTGGAAGGCCCTCGAAGGCTGATCGAACTGCGCCCTCCCCCTCTGGGGGAGGGTTGGGGTGGGGGCAGGCAGAGCGCCCGAAGTGACGGCAGCCTGCCCCCATCCCGGCCTTCCCCCAGCGGGGGAAGGAGCGAAGACCCAAGACACGGAGACAAGTACGTGATCGACTATCAGAGCCTGCGCTTCGACTACAGGCGCCACGCCGACCAGGACGCGGCGGCACCGGCGCACCACCCCGTCGTGATCGTCGGCGCCGGCCCGGTGGGCCTCACGCTGGCCATCGACCTCGCGCTGCGGCAGGTGCCCGTGGTGCTGCTGGACAACGACAACACCCTCTCGAGCGGATCGCGCGCGATCTGCTTCGCCAAGCGCACGCTGGAGGTGTTCGACCGCCTGGGCTGCGGCGACCGCATGGTCGACAAGGGCGTGTCGTGGAACGTGGGCAAGGTGTTCTTCCACGACGAGCAGGTCTACCGCTTCGACCTGCTGCCCGAGCCCGGCCACGAGCGCCCGGCCTTCATCAACCTGCAGCAGTACTACGTCGAGGGCTACCTCGTCGAGCGCGCGGCGGCGCTGCCGCTGGTCGACCTGCGCTGGAACAACAAGGTCACCGGCATCGAGCAGGGCGACGACGGCGCGGTGCTGACGGTGGAGACGCCCGAGGGCAGCTACAGGCTGCAGGCGGACTACGTGGCCGCCTGCGACGGCTCGCGCTCCAACATGCGCCAGATGCTGGGCCTGGAGGCCAAGGGCCGCGTGTTCCGCGACCGCTTCCTGATCGCCGACATCACGATGGACGCCGACCTGCCCACCGAGCGGCGCTTCTGGTTCGACCCGTCGTTCCACCCCGGCCAGAGCGTGCTGCTGCACAAGCAGGCCGACGGCATGTGGCGCGTGGACTTCCAGCTCGGCTGGGACGCCGACCCGGTGGAGGAGCGCAAGCCCGAGAACATCACGCCGCGCGTGCGCGCCCTGCTCGACAGCATCGGCTTCGAAGGCGTGCAGTTCCGGATCGGCTGGGCCAGCGTCTACACCTTCGCCTGCCAGCGCATGGAGCGCTTCCGCCATGGCCACGTGCTGTTCGCGGGCGACTCGGCCCACGGCGTGTCGCCCTTCGGCGCGCGCGGCGCCAATTCGGGCGTGCAGGACGCCGACAACCTCGCCTGGAAGCTCGCCGCCGTGGTGCAGGGCCAGGCGCCCGATGCGCTGCTCGACAGCTACGCCAGCGAGCGCGAGTACGCCGCCGACGAGAACATCCGCAACTCCACCCGCGCCACCGACTTCATCACGCCCAAGAGCGAGGTGAGCCGCCTCTTCCGCGACGCGGTGCTCGAGCTGACGAAGCGCCACGCCTTCGCGCGCACGCTGGTCAACAGCGGCCGGCTCTCGGTGCCCTCGGTGCTGCGCGACTCGCCGCTGAACACGCCCGACGCCGACGCCTTCTCGGGCGCGATGGTGCCCGGCGCAGCCGCGGCAGACGCGCCCGTGGTGCACGCGGACGGCAGCACCGGCTGGCTGCTGCGCGAATGCCATGTCGAGCAGTTCACCGCGCTGGTGTTCGGCCAGGGCGAGGCGGCAGAGCGCAGCCTGGCCGAGCTGAGCGCCAGCGACCGGCCGCTGCACGTGGTGCGCATGGAAGACGGCGCCCGAGGCAGCGAGCTCGCCGCGCAGCGCTACGACGCCCGGCCCGGCACCGTGTACCTGCTGCGCCCCGACCAGCACGTGTGCGCGCGCTGGCGCGCCCCTTCGGCGGCGCAGGTGCGCAGCGCCGTCGATCGCGCGCTCGGCAAACACTGACACTGATGGGAACGACCCCATGACCGCATCCAACCCCAAGCTGATCACCGAAGCGCACCTCGAGGCGCCCGACGATTTCTACGAGGCGCTGATCGACGCGCACCAGGGCCTGAGCACGGAAGAGAGCAACGCCTACAACGCGCGCCTCGTGCTGGTGCTGGCCAACCACATCGGCTCGCTGGCCGTGCTGCGCGAAGCGCTCGCGGCTGCCAGGTAGGCAGACGAATGCGGACAGCCGGACGCCGGGAGCGTGAAAAGGCAAAGGAAGTCTTTGCAATTCCTTCTGCGTCCTTTGCGAAACCTTCGCGCCCTCTGCGTCCCGAGCCCGCCTTCCTCCCCAATTCAAGTCAATCCATGAGGACCCAATGACCGCCGCAACCTCCTCCACCGAGCGCCGCTACCAGAGTGGCTTCGGCAACGAATACGCCTCCGAGGCCGTGCCCGGCGCACTGCCGCAGGGCCGCAACAACCCGCAGCGCGGGCCCTTCGACCTGTACACCGAGCTGATCTCCGGCACCGCCTTCACCGCGCCGCGCCACGAGAACCGCCGCACATGGCTGTATCGCCGCCAGCCCTCGGTGGTCTCGGGCCGCTACCAGCCGTATGCGCAGCCGCTGTGGACCACCGGCGCCGACCGCGAGATCGCGCTGCCGCCCGAGCCCCTGCGCTGGCACCCGCAGCCGCTGGACGAAGCGGCGGCCAAGGCCGACTTCATCGACGGCATGCGCACCATCGCGGCCAACGGCGACGCCGAGGCGCAGACGGGCGTGGGCTCGCTGATGTACCTGGCGGGCCGCTCGATGGAGCGCCGTGCCTTCGTCAACGCCGACGGCGAGATGCTGGTGGTGCCGCAGCAGGGCCGCCTCGTCATCACCACCGAGCTGGGCGTGCTCGACGTGAAGCCCGGCGAGATCGCCGTGCTGCCCCGCGGCATGGCCTTCAAGGTGGCGCTGCCCGACGGCCTCTCGCGCGGCTACGTCTGCGAGAACTACGGTGCGCACTTCCGCCTGCCAGAGCTGGGCCCCATCGGCTCGAACGGCCTGGCCAATGCGCGCGATTTCCAGGCGCCGGTGGCGGCCTTCGAGACGGAAGAAGGCGGCTACGAGATCGTCAAGAAGTTCGGCGGCCGCTTCTGGCAGGCGCCGATGAAGCAGTCGCCCTTCAACGTGGTGGCCTGGCACGGCAACCTCTCGCCGGTGAAGTACGACACGGCTCACTTCATGGTGATCGGCTCGATCAGCTTCGATCATCCCGATCCGTCGATCTTCACCGTGCTGACCTCGCCCAGCGACACGCCCGGCACGGCCAACTGCGACTTCGTGATCTTCCCGCCGCGCTGGATGGTGATGGAGAACACCTTCCGTCCGCCGTGGTTCCACCGCAACCTCATGAGCGAGTTCATGGGCCTGGTGCTGGGCGAGTACGACGCCAAGCCGGGCGGCTTCAAGCCCGGCGGCGCGAGCCTGCACAACTGCATGGTGCCCCACGGCCCCGACGAGGAAGCCTTCGACAAGGCCACCCACGCCGACCTGAAGCCGCACAAGCTGGACAACACGCTGGCCTTCATGTTCGAGAGCCGCTACCGGTTCATTCCGACGAACTTCGCGCTGAAGAGCCCCGCGCTCGACACCGACTACGCCGACTGCTGGGCCGGCCTCAAGGATCAATTCAAGAAATGAAGCCCACCCCCGTTTCTTGCTCACTTCGTGTAGCCGAATCCCCCCTCGAGGGGGCGACACCAGCGGCCCGGCAAAGCCGGCTCCGCGGTGTCTCCCGAACGGTCTTCGCTTCGCTCGCCGTTGCCGTGGGCGTCGCGCTCGTTTCGCCGGCCACAGCGTTTGCTGCGGACTTCCCCTCAAAGCCCATCCGCTTCATCGTGCCCTACACCCCGGGCGGCACCACCGACCTGGTGGCGCGCACCGTGGGCCAGAAGGTGTCGGAAAAGCTGGGCCAGCCGGTGCTGATCGACAACCGCGGCGGCGCGGGCGGCAACATCGGCATGGATGCGGTGGCCAAGGCCGCGCCCGACGGCTACACCATCGGCTTCGGCGCGATCTCGACCAATGCGCTGAACCCGCACATCTACAAGTCGATGGCCTTCGATCCGCGCAAGGACTTCACCGCCATCAGCCTGCTGGGCACGTCGACCATCGTGCTCGAAGTGCCGGCGGCTTCGGCCATCAAGTCGGTGCCCGACCTGATCGCCGCCGCGAAGAAGAACCCCGGCCTGCCCTACGCCACCGCGGGCGCCGGCACCTCGATGAACCTGGCGGGCGTGATGTTCGCGCAGATGACCGGCACCGAGCTCGTGCACGTCGCCTACAAGGGCAGCGGCCCGGCCATCACCGACATGCTGGGCAACAACATCGGCGTGATGTTCGACAACCTGCCGGCCTCGCTGCCGCACATCCAGGCCGGCAAGCTGCGCGCGCTGGCGGTGGCGGGCCCGACGCGCTCGCCCTCGCTGCCCGACGTGCCGACCATGGCCGAGGCGGGCCTGAAGGGCTACGCGCTGGAGCCGTGGTTCGGCGTGTACGGGCCGGCGAAGCTGCCGGCGCCGGTCGTGAAGGCACTGAACGAGGCTTTCGTGGAAGCGCTCGCGATGCCCGACGTGAAGGCCAAGCTGGCGCAGGCCGGCTTCTCCCCGCGCGGCTCGACCGCGCAGGAGCTCGCGACGCTGACCGAGACCGAATACAAGCGCCTCGGCGAAGTCGCCAAGAAAGCGGGCATGACCGCGGAGTGAAGCTCGCCCCCAGGCTCACCCACTTCGTGTGGCCGCCAACCCCCTTCCGGGGGCGACACCTGCGGCCCGGCGAAGCCGGTTCCGCGGTGTTGCCCGAAAAGTCCGGACCCTTCAGAAAACTTGCTTGAAAGACATCCATGACCGCACTGAACGCCACCCATGACCCCAAGCTGCGCAGCTGGGTCGCATCGGCCAACGAGGCCGGCACCGACTTCCCGATCCAGAACCTGCCCTTCGGCCGCTTCCGCACCGCCGGCAGCAGCGGGGGCTTCCGCATCGGCGTCGCCATCGGCGACCAGGTGCTGGACCTGCGCGCCACGGGCCTGATCGACACCGACGACATGAACGTGCTGATGAACGCCGGCACGAAGGAACGCCAGGCGCTGCGCGCCGCCATCTCCGCCGGCCTCGCCGAAGGCAGCGACAGGCAGGCCGCCTGGTCGAAGGCGCTGCTGCCGCAGGCCAGGGCCGAGATGACCGTGCCCTGCCGCATCGGCGACTACACCGACTTCTACACGGGCATCCACCACGCGACCACCATCGGCAAGCTGTTTCGCCCCGACCAGCCGCTGATGCCCAACTACAAGTGGGTGCCCATCGGCTACCACGGCCGTGCCTCGTCCATCGGCGTGAGCGGCCAGGTCTTCAAGCGCCCGAACGGCCAGACCAAGGCGCCCGACGCGGCCGAGCCGACATTCGGGCCGTCGAAGCGGCTGGACTACGAGCTGGAGCTGGGCTTCTTCATCGGCCGCGGCAACGCGCAGGGCGAACCCATCGCCATCGCCGACGCCGAGGAGCACCTGTTCGGCGTGACGCTGCTCAACGACTGGTCGGCACGCGACCTGCAGGCCTGGGAATACCAGCCGCTCGGCCCCTTCCTGTCGAAGAACTTCGCAAGCACGCTGTCGCCGTGGCTCGTGACGATGGAGGCGCTGGCCCCCTTCCGCTCGAAGTTCGAACGCCCCGCGGGCGACCCGCAGCCGCTGCCGTATCTCGACTCGGCCGCCAACCGCGAGAGCGGCGCGCTCGACATCACGGTCGAGGTGCTGCTGCAGACCGCGAAGATGCGCACCGAGGGCGTGGCGCCCGTGCGCCTCACGCGCGGCAGCGTCGCCGAAGCCGCCTACTGGACCGCCGCGCAGCTCGTCGCGCACCACACGGTGAACGGCTGCAACCTGCAGCCGGGCGACATGCTGGGCTCGGGCACGCTCTCGGGCCCGAAGCCCGACGAGGCGGGCTCGCTGATCGAGCTGACGCAGGGCGGCAAGCAGCCGATCACGCTGCCGAACGGCGAGAAGCGCACCTTCCTGGAAGACGGCGACACGCTGGTGATCCGCGGGTATTGCGAGCGCCTGGGCGCGGTGCGGATCGGGCTGGGCGAGGTTTCCGGCACCGTCGTCTGAGGGTCTTTTTTTCCTCTCCCCAAGGGGAGAGGGAGCAAGACATCAGGGCGCGGTGGCGGGCGTGGCCGAGGCGGCCGGCCAGGCCACCTCGCTCGCCACGCGGGGCTTGCCGATCGGCGCGGTCGCCTTGCCGATCTTGATGGCGGCCATGTCGGCCTCGCTCGGGTATTGGTCGGCGAGCCAGTAGTCGAACACCCGGCGCGCGATGGGCGCGGCCGCGCCGGCGCCCCAGCCTGCGTTCTCCACGATCACCGCCAGGGCGATCTTCGGGTCGTTCACCGGCGCGTAGGCCATGAACAGGGCGTGGTCCCGCTGGTGCTCCTCGAGCGCGCGCGCGTTGTACTTGGTGTTCTGGCCCATCGACACGGCCTGCGCCGTACCCGTCTTGCCGGCCGCCTGGTAGCTCGCGCCTGCGAACACGCCGCGCGCAGTGCCGCTGGTGACCACGCTCGTCAGGCCCTCGCGGATCACCGCGATGTTGGCGGCCGTGAAGCCCAGGTTCTCCGCGGCGGGCTGCGGCAGGGGCACCACGTTGCCGCTGACGGTGTCGCGCGTGGCCAGCGCGAGGTGGGGCTTGTGCTTGAGGCCGCCATTGGCGATGGTGGCGGTGGCCTGCGCCAGCTGCAGCATGGTGAAGTTGTTGTAGCCCTGGCCGATGCCCAGCGAGATGGTCTCGCCCGCGTACCACTTCTTCTGCTCGGGGCGCTTGTAGGTGTTGCGCTTCCACTCGGTGCTGGGCAGCACGCCGCGCACCTCGCCGCCGAGGTCGATGCCGGTGATCTGGCCGAAGCCCAGCGGCTTCATGAAGTCGTGGATCATGTCCACGCCCATCTCGTTGGCCAGCGAGTAGTAGTAGATGTTGCTCGACAGCTGGATCGAGCGGCGCATGTCGACGCCGCCCAGGTTGCCTTCGGGACTGCCGAAGCGGTGGCCGCCGAAGTTGAAGTAGCCCGGGTCGTTCACCACCACGCTGGGGCCGCGCTTGCCGGTCTGCAGCGCCGCCAGTGCCATGAAGGGCTTGTAGGTGGAGCCCGGCGGGTAGGTGCCGCGCAGGGCGCGGTTCAGCAGCGGCTTGTCGATCGACTCGGTGAGCGCCGCCCAGCTCTCGTTGTCGATGCCTTCGACGAAGAGGTTCGGGTCGAAGGTGGGCTTGCTCACGAAGGCGAGGATCTCTCCGGTCTTGGGGTCGATGGCCACCAGCGCGCCGCGGCGGTCTCCGTACATGTCCTCCACCAGCTTCTGCAGCTTGATGTCGAGCGACAGCATGACCGTGTTGCCCGGCGTGGCCGGATGGCTGGCGAGGCGGCGCACGGCGCGGCCGCCGGCGGAGGTCTCCATCTGCTCCACGCCGGTCTGGCCGTGCAGCGTCTTCTCGTAGCTCTGTTCGATGCCGAGCTTGCCGATGTAGTCGGTGCCCTTGTAGTTGGCCTGGTCCTCCTCGTCCCAGTCCTCCATCGCGGTCTTCTCGCGCTGGTTGATGCGGCCGATGTAGCCCAGCACGTGCGAGGCGAGCTCGCCCTGCGGGTAGTTGCGGAACAGGCGCGCCTTGATCTCCACGCCCGGGAAGCGGTAGCGCTGGGCAGCGAAGCGGGCGACTTCCTCGTCGCTCAGGCGGGTGCGGATCGGGATGGAGTCGAAGCTGCGCGAGTCCTCGCGCAGGCGCTTGAAGCGGCGGCGGTCACGCGGCGAGATCTCCAGCACCTGCGTGAGGCTGTCGATGGTCTCCTCGACGTCGCCCACCTTCGAGGGCGTGATCTCCAGCGTGTAGGCCGAGTAGTTGGAGGCCAGCACGATGCCGTTGCGATCGAGGATGAGCCCCCGGTTCGGCACCACCGGCACCACCGCCGTGCGGTTGCTCTCGGCCTGCTCGGCCAGGTCCTCGTGGCGCGTGACCTGCAGGTAGACCAGCCGCGCGCACAGCAGCCCGAATGCGAAGAGCACCGCCAGGCCGATGACGATGACGCGGCGCTTGAAGCGCGCGAGATCGGCGGCGACGTTGCGGATTTCGGTCATGGCGATGGGAGCTTAGGCGCGTGCAGGTGCGAAGGCAAATGGGAGCCGAATGCCGCACGAAAGCAGGACGGATTGACTGGAGGACACCGCGGAAAGGGCTTTGCCCGGCCGCCGGCGTTGCCCCCGGCGAGGGGGTTGGCGAAGCGACACGAAGTGCGAGGAGCCTGTGGGAGAACTCATAGCGGACGGTTCTCGTCCGGTTCCGGGGTGCGGCGTTGAGGGGCCAGCAACAGCGCGGTCGCCAGGGGCCACAGCGCCGCCTCGATGGCCGGCGATGCCAGCACCGTCCAGCCCGGGAACACGCCGCCGCCGATCATCCGCGTGACCACCTCGATCAGCTGCGAGAGCGCGAAGAGCGGCAGCACCTGCAGCGCCTGCGAGGCCACCGGATACCACAGCAGCCGCCGGTGGATGGTGATCGCGAAGAAGCCCAGCGTGGTGTAGGACAGCGCATGCTGGCCCAGCATCGACGACTGGTGCACGTCCATGCACAGGCCGAACACGAAGGCCGCGCCGATGCCCACGCGCGCGGGCTGGTGCACGCCCCAGAACACGATCACCAGCGCCAGCAGGTCGGGCATCCAGACGGCGCGGCCGATCGGGATCATGTTGATGAGCAGCGCCACCACGAGGCTGCTCCACATGAAGACGGGGCTGACGGGCAGCAGCAGCTGCTGCTGGCCTGGACGCTTGATCATGGGCGTGCTCCCGGCTTCTTCTCGTTCTTGCCCGCGCCCGGCTTGCCCTCGGGGCGCTTGCGCTGGGTGACGGCGGGCTGCGCGGGCGGCGGCGCGGCAGGCGTGCCCGTGGGTTCGAGCACCAGCACGTAGCGCGCGGCCGTCACATGGGCCAGCGGCACACAGTAGATGCGGGCGAAGGCGGAATCGGCGCGGCGCTCGATGCGCTCGATCTTCGCCACCGGCAGGCCGGCGGGGTAGATGCCGTCGACGCCGCTGGTGGAGAGCAGGTCGCCCTCCTGCAGGTCGGCGTTGGCGGCCATGAAGCGAAGCTCCAGCCCGCCGCCGTGCGCCGAGGCGTCGCCGAAGGCCACGCTGCGCACGCCGGTGCGGGTGTTCTGCACGGGAATGGAAAGGTCGCGGTCGATCACCAGCGTGACCTCGCTCGTGAAGGGCAGCACCTGCGTGACCTGCCCGAGCACGCCGCGCGCGTCGATCACCGGCGAACCGGGCTGCACGCCCTGGGCCATGCCCTGGTCGACGACGATCTTGCGGGTGTAGGGGTCGGCCGCGTCGTAGAGCACCTCGGCCGCGCGCCCGGGCGTGGTGGTGGTCTGGCGCAGCTCGAGCAGCTCGCGCAGGCGCGCGTTGTCCTGCGCCAGCGTGTCGGCCTGCGCGGCGCGCTCGGCCTGCGCGATCAGCGCCTTGCGGGCGTCGTCCTCGTTGCGCTGGGCAGTCTGCAGGTCTTCGAAGTAGCGCCCGCCGCCGAGCACCGCCTGCACCGGCTTCAGCGCTACCCACTGCACCGGATAGAGCACGGCCCCGATGGCCGCGCGGATCGGCTGCACGATGTGGAAGCGCGCGTCGGCCACCATGAGGAACAGGGAGAGCGCGCCGAAGAAGATCAGCTTGCTGAGTGCCGACTGGCCCTGGTTGAACAGGGGTGGCGCTGTGCGATCGAGCGTGCCCAGGGGCATGAATTCGGCCTAGTTTTCACCGCGCCTTGCGCGAGTTACGGCACAAGAAATTAACACATGACGATGCCAGGAATACCGCGGAACCGGCTTCGCCGGGCCGCTGGTATTGCCCCCTGCAAGGGGGTTGGCGCAGCGACACGAAGTGCGCGAAGCCTGGGGGTGTACCTCGGTTATTCGCTCGTGAAGATGCTGCCCAGGCGGTCCATGCGCTCCAGGGCGATGCCGCAGCCGCGCACCACGCAGGTCAGCGGGTCCTCGGCCACCAGCACCGGCAGGCCGGTTTCCTCGGCCAGCAGGCGGTCGAGGTCGCGCAGCAGCGCGCCGCCGCCGGTCAGCATCATGCCGCGCTCGGCGATGTCGGCGCCCAGCTCGGGCGGCGTCTGCTCCAGCGCGTTCTTCACGGCCGAGACGATGTTGTTGAGCGGATCGGTCAGGGCTTCCAGCACTTCGTTGCTGCTGATGGTGAAGCTGCGCGGCACGCCTTCGGAGAGGTTGCGGCCCTTGACTTCCATTTCCTTGACTTCGGAGCCCGGGAAGGCCGAGCCGATGTTCTTCTTGATGACTTCGGCCGTCGGCTCGCCGATCAGCATGCCGTAGTTGCGGCGGATGTAGTTGATGATGGCTTCGTCGAAGCGGTCGCCGCCCACGCGCACGGAGCCCTTGTAGACCATGCCGCCCAGCGAGATCACGCCCACCTCGGTGGTGCCGCCGCCGATGTCCACCACCATCGAGCCCGAGGCCTCGCTGACGGGAAGGCCGGCGCCGATGGCCGCAGCCATGGGTTCCTCGATGAGGTAGACGGAGGTGGCGCCTGCCGCCTCGGCCGCGTCCTTGATGGCGCGGCGCTCGACCTGGGTGGAGCCGCAGGGCACGCAGATGATGATGCGCGGGCTCGGCGTGAGCAGCGTGCGCGGGTGCACCATCTTGATGAACTGCTTGATCATCTGCTCGGTGATCACGAAGTCGGCGATCACGCCGTCCTTCATCGGGCGGATCGCCTCGATGTTGCCGGGCACCTTGCCCAGCATCGCCTTGGCCTCGCGGCCGACGGCCTGGATCACCTTCTTGCCATGCGGGCCGCCTTCGTGGCGGATGGCGACGACCGAAGGCTCGTCGAGCACGATGCCCTTGTTGCGGGCGAATATCAGGGTGTTGGCGGTGCCGAGGTCGATCGCAAGGTCGGTGGAGAAATACCGACGGAAAGCTCCAAACATGTGCGGAATCCTCTGAGCACGGCCTGCGCGTCGGCAGGTCGTCGCTCTATTTTTTGGGTCGTTTGATGGGGTGAATTGATCGTTTTTGGCGCAAAAGCCGGCGCGTTCGCGGGGGTTGCGGCAAAGGCGGGATAATACCCGAATCCCCTCTGATTCCCGTATTAGCACCGGCTCCGGCGTGCGAATACCTAAGCTTTTCCGGGCCGTTCCGACCTATGTCACTCTCCGCTTCCGATATTGAGCGCATCGCCTCGCTGGCGAGGCTGCAGCTGGCTCCTGATGAAAGCGAGCGCATGCTCAGCCAGATCAACGGCTTTTTCGACCTCGTCGAGCGCATGCGTTCGGTGGACACCACCGGCGTCGAGCCGCTGGCCCACCCCGTCGCCGCCATCGAAGACGTCACGCTGCGCCTGCGCGACGACGTGGTGAGCGAACCGAACAACCGCGAAGCCAACCAGAAGAGCGCCCCGGCCGTCGAAGCCGGTCTGTTTCTCGTGCCCAAGGTAATCGAATGATGAGCAGCAGCGGTGAATTGCACCAATTGAGCGTTGTCGAGCTGGCGAAGGCGCTGGCCGAGCGCAAGGTATCGGCCGTCGAGGCCTCGCAGGCCTTCCTGGGCCGCATGAAGGCGCACGAGGCGCTGGGCACCTTCCTCGACGTGAACGAGGAAGCCACTCTGGCCCAGGCGCGCGCCGCCGACGCCCTCCTCGCCAAGGGCGACGCCCCGGCGCTGGCCGGCGTGCCGATCGCGCACAAGGACATCTTCGTCACCACCGACTTCGCCACCACCGCCGGCTCCAAGATGCTCGCGGGCTACCGCTCGCCCTTCGACGCCACGGTGGTGCGCCGCCTGGCCGATGCCGGCGCGGTCACGCTGGGCAAGCTGAGCTGCGACGAGTTCGCCATGGGCTCGGCCAACGAGAACGTCGCGGTGCCCGCCGTGGGCCACGACAAGGCCGCTCCCGTTCGCAACCCCTGGAACCTCGAGCGCATTCCGGGCGGCTCCTCCGGCGCCAGCGCGGCTGCGGTCGCTGCACGGCTGGCTCCCGCCGCCACCGGCACCGACACCGGCGGCTCGATCCGCCAGCCCGCATCGTTCTGCGGCATCACCGGCATCAAGCCCACCTACGGCCGCGCCTCGCGCTACGGCATGGTTGCCTTCGCCTCGAGCCTCGACCAGGCCGGCCCGATGGCCCGCTCGGCCGAAGACTGCGCGCTGCTGCTGTCGGCCTTCTGCGGGCCCGACCTCGACCGCGATTCCACCTCGCTCGACAAGCCGGCCGAGAACTTCGGCCGCTCTCTGAACGACTCGCTCGAAGGCCTGCGCATCGGCGTGCCGAAGGAGTTCTTCGGCGAAGGCGTGGCGCCCGGCGTGCGTGCGGCCATCGACGCGGCGCTCGCGCAGTACGAGAAGCTCGGCGCGAAGCGCGTCGAGGTCACGCTGCCGCGCACCGAGCTGTCGATTCCCGTCTACTACATCCTTGCCGCGGCCGAGGCCTCGAGCAACCTGAGCCGCTTCGACGGCGTGAAGTTCGGCCACCGCGCCAAGGACTTCATCGACCCCGCGAGCAAGAAGAGCGCGCTCACGCAGATGTACGAGCGCACGCGCGCCGAAGGCTTCGGCGACGAAGTGAAGCGCCGCATCATGATCGGCACCTACGTGCTCTCGCACGGCTACTACGACGCCTACTACCTGCAGGCGCAGAAGGTGCGCCGCATGATCGCCGACGACTTCCAGCAGGCGTTCAAGCAGTGCGACGTGATCGCCGGCCCCGCGGCGCCGACCACCGCCTGGAAGATCGGCGAGCACGGCGACGACCCGGTGGCCGACTACCTTGCCGACATCTTCACGCTGCCGGCATCGCTGGCCGGCCTGCCCGGCATGAGCGTGCCCGCGGGCTTCGACGGCGGCATGCCCGTGGGCCTGCAGCTGATCGGCAACTACTTCGGCGAAGCGAAGCTGCTGAACGCGGCGCACCGCTTCCAGCAAGCCACCGACTGGCATTCGCGCACGCCGGAGGGCTTTTGAGATGAGCGAGACCGTGAACACATTCGAAGCACAGCAACAAGGCCGCCCGACCGGCCCGCTGGTGCGCGGCTATGAAGTCATCATCGGCTTCGAGACGCACGCGCAGCTCTCCACCGCGAGCAAGATCTTCAGCCGCGCCTCCACCGCCTTCGGTGCCGAGCCCAACACGCAGGCCTGCGCGGTCGACCTGGCGCTGCCCGGCACGCTGCCCGTGATGAACAAGGGCGCCGTCGAACGCGCCATCAAGCTCGGCCTGGCGCTGGGCTCGCACATCGCGCCGCGCAGCGTGTTCGCGCGCAAGAACTACTTCTATCCCGACCTGCCCAAGGGCTACCAGATCAGCCAGTTCGAGATCCCCGTGGTGCAGGGCGGCGCGGTGTCGTTCTTCGTGGGCGAGGAGCAGAAGACGGTGCGCCTGGTGCGCGCCCACCTTGAGGAGGATGCGGGCAAGTCGCTGCACGAGGACTTCGTCGGCCAGAGCGGCATCGACCTGAACCGCGCCGGCACGCCGCTGCTGGAGATCGTGACCGAGCCCGACATGCGCTCCACCGCCGAGGCCGTGGCCTATGCGAAGGAGTTGCACAAGATCGTCACCTGGATCGGCATCTGCGACGGCAACATGCAGGAAGGCAGCTTCCGCTGCGACGCCAACGTGTCGGTGCGCCGCCCCGGCGAGAAGCTCGGCACGCGCCGCGAGATCAAGAACCTGAACAGCTTCAAGTTCATGCAGCAGGCGATCGACTACGAGATCCGCTGGCAGATCGACGAGATCGAGGACGGCCGCAAGATCGAGCAGGCCACGGTGCTGTTCGACCCCGACACCGGCGAGACGCGCGCCATGCGCGCCAAGGAAGACTCGGCCGACTACCGCTACTTCCCCGACCCTGACCTGCCGCCGCTGGTGATCGCCGCCGACTGGATCGAGCGCGTGAAGGCCGAGATGCCCGAACTGCCGCGCGCGATGGCCGAGCGCTATGTGCGCGACCACGGGCTGTCGGAATACGACGCCGCGCAGCTCACGCAGAGCGCCGCGCTCGCCGGCTACTTCGACGAAGCCGTGAAGGCAGGCGCCACGCCCAAGCTCGCGAGCAACTGGATCACCGGCGAGATGGCGCGCCGCCTGAACGCCGCCGAGATCGGCATCGAGGCCGCTCCCGTGAAGGCGCAGCAGCTGGCCCAGCTGGTGAAGCGCATCGCCGACGGCACCCTGCCCAACAACGCCGCCCGCCAGGTGTTCGAGGCCCTCTGGACCGGCGAAGGCAGCGACGTCGACGCGATCATCGAGGCCAAGGATCTGAAGCCGATGAACGACGCCGGCGCGCTCGACAAGATCCTCGACGAGGTGATCGCGAAGAACGCGAAGAACGTCGAGGAATACCGCGGCGGCAAGGAGAAGGCACTCAACGCCCTCGTCGGCCAGGTCATGAAGGCCAGCGGCGGCAAGGCCAACCCGGCGCAAGTCACCGAGTTGCTGAAGGCCAAGCTCAGCTAAGTCTTTTCAGGAAACACCGCGGAACCGGCTTTGCCGGGCCGCAGGTGTTGCCCCCCGCAGGGGGGTTGGCGAAGCGACACGAAGTGCGCGCAGCCTGGAGAGTTACTTCGGGTTCCCGCCGTTCTGCGGGGTCCAGAGCGCCTTCAAGCGAATGCGCTCCTCGTCGAAGCGCGCATTCACCCGCTTCTTCTCGTCTTCCTGCTCCGCGATGAAGCGGTTCTGCACCGCCACGCTCTTCGCGTTGTCGTCGATCCTGCGGCGCAGCGCGGCCGGCGCCTTGGTGGGGTCCTGCTTGTAGAACTCCATCTCCTCGTCGATCTTCTTGCGGTCTTCGCCCAGCTCGGAGATGCGTTTCCTCGCCGCTTCCGACACCGCATCGATCTGCGCGAGTGCCTCGGCGCGTTCGCGATCGTGCGTGGCGCTGTTGGGGTAGCGCACCAGCAGCGCACGCTCGCGGCGCCGCTCGTCGGTCTGCCGGGCGGCCACGATCGCGGCTTCGCGGGCGCGGTCCTCGCGCTCCTGGAGTTCGCGCGCGGTGTAGGTCGGCTCCAGCTTGCGGCGGGTCGAGCCGCTCGGGTTCAGCTCGCGCTGCTCGCGGTCGTTGCACTCTGCGATCGGGCGGTCGGCCGTCAGCGTGCGGCCGCGGGCGTCGACGCAGGTGTAGATGCCGGCGGAGGCGCCTTCCACTTTCTGCGGTTGCGCTTGCAGAGCGCCGCAGAAAGAGGAAGCCGTGATGAAAAGGGATGCCGCCGCCAGCAGGCGGAACGTTCGGTCGTGATCGTCGCGTGCGCGGTGCATTCGGCGGCCCCGGTTCAGCTGGCGCCGTAGCGCGCGCGGTAGGCCAGCACGCGTTCGCGGTGCGCGCCAAGGTCGGCCGCGGCATCGCCCGAGAGGTAGCTCAGCAGGTCGTCGAGCGTGGCGATGGCGATCACCGACAGGCCGAGCTGGTTGCGCACGTACTGCACGGCGCTGTGGTCCACGTCGACGCCGTTCTCGGTAGCCTTCTCCTGCCGGTCGAGCGCGATGGCCACGGCATGCGGCGTGGCGCCTGCGGCCTCGATGGCGGCGATCGACTCGCGCACCGCAGTGCCGGCGGACATCACGTCGTCGACGATCAGCACGCGGCCCTTGAGCGGCGCACCGACCAGGTTGCCGCCCTCGCCGTGCGCCTTGGCTTCCTTGCGGTTGTAGGCGAAGGGGTAGTTGCGGCCCCGGCGGGCCAGCTCGGCGGCCACCGTGGCGCCCAGCGGGATGCCCTTGTAGGCGGGGCCGAAGATCATGTCGAATTCGAGGCCGCTCTCGATCAGGCGGTCTGCATAGAATCCCGCGAGCCGGGCGATCTTGGCGCCGTCGTCGAAGAGGCCCGAATTGAAGAAGTAGGGACTCATCCGACCGGCCTTGGTCTTGAACTCCCCGAAACGCAGTACGCCGGCATCCAGGGCGAACTGGACGAAATCCTGGGCGATCGCGCTGCTTTTGCTTTTCTCACCATCTACAGCCATCGGAAATTCCTTGTGTTCAAACTGACCAGTCTCAATCTCAATGGCCTGCGTTCGGCCGCAACCAAAGGCGTGGCCGACTGGGTGGCCGAACTTGCGCCGGATTGTATTTGCATGCAGGAGATCCGCGTCCAGGCCAGCGACATCGAGGGCCGGTTCGAGGAAATGGCCGGCCTCAAGGGCCATTTCCACTTCGCCGAGAAGAAGGGCTACGCCGGCACCGCCATCTACACCAAGCACGCTCCGAGCCAGGTGGTGGTGGGCTGGGGCGACGCCGAGTTCGACGCCGAGGGCCGGTACCTCGAACTGCGCTTCGACACTCCCAAGCGCAAGTTCTCCGTCATCAGTTGCTACTTCCCCAGTGGCAGCTCGGGCGAGGAGCGGCAGGAAGCCAAGTTCCGCTTCCTCAAGGGCTTCTTCCCGCACCTCGTGGCACTCAAGAAGGAGCGCGAGTTCGTGCTGTGCGGCGACATCAACATCGCCCACAAGGAGATCGACCTGAAGAACTGGCGCGGCAACCAGAAGAACAGCGGCTTCCTCCCCGAGGAGCGCGCCTGGATGACGAAGCTGCTCGACGCCGGCGCCGACGGCGCGGGCCTGGTGGACGTCTACCGCATGCTCAAGCCCGACACCACGGGCGAGGCCTACACCTGGTGGAGCAACCGCGGGCAGGCCTATGCGAACAACGTGGGGTGGCGGCTGGACTACCACCTGGCCACGCCGAAGATCGCGGCGCTGGCGCGCACCGAGCAGATCTACAAGACCGTGAAGTTCAGCGACCACGCGCCGATCACGGTGGACTACGACTTCGAGCTGTAGGCATGTGCGCGCCGCTCAGCGCGACAGCTCCGGCAGCGCCTTCTCCAGCGTAGTCACGAAGGCCTGCATGGCCTCGGTTTCATACGCCCCGCGCTTGGTGATGCGGTAGAAGTCGAGCCCGACCTTCGGCTTGGTCAGCACGTCGGTGCGCACGCGATGGCGGCGGCAGGCGGCGAGCGCGAAGGTCGGCATCACGGCGGTGCCGAAGCCGGCCTCCACCATCGCGATCAGCGTGCCGAAGAAGTTGAAGGCGGTGCGCTGCGCGTCGGCGCGGCCGATGGCGGCAAGATGCTGGTCGATCACCTTCTGGATCGGATTGCCCGGCGGCAGCCCGACGAGCTCGGCGCCGCGCAACGCCGACCAAGGTGCAGAGCCCACGCCCCCCGGCTCCCCGTCCCCGGCCTCGTCCATCGGCGCCACCCGCATCAGGTGAAAGCGCCCCACCGGCTCGCGCGCCAGTCCCGGCGCCGCCTTGAAGAAGAAACCCAGCCCCACGTCGGCCTCGCCAGCCGCCACCATCGCCTCCACGTCGCGCAGGTCGGCATCGAACAGACGCAGGCTCACCTGCGGATGCGCTTCGCGGAAGCTGGCGAACACCTGCGGCAGCAGGTTCGACGACACCAGCGGCGTGGCCGCGATTCGCAGCGTCTGGCGCGCAGCGTCGCCCTCGGCGCCCAGCTCGGCGGCCACGTCGTCGAGGTCGGTCACCATGCGCTCGACCACCGGCAGCAGGCGCCGGCCCGCGGGCGTGAGGCTCACCACGCGCGTGGTGCGGTCGAAGAGGCGGCAGCCCAGCTGCCTTTCCATCTCGCGGATCAGGATGCTGAGTCCGGCCTGCGTGATGTGCGCCTGCTCGGCCGCGCGCGTGAAGTTGCCCACGCGTGCCACCTGCAGGAAGGCGCGCAGCTGGCGGGTCGACAGATTCATATGGATTGATGATAAATCCATATCACATCTAAATTTCCCAAATGATCCTTCTGCGTTCCTAATGCGGGCCGAGACAAAGCAAGCAACGCATCGCAAAGACCGATCATCATGAGCAACGAAGTCATCATCCTGGGCGCCGGCATCGGCGGCCTCACCCTCGCGCTGAGCCTGCACCAGGCCGGCATTCCCTGCCGCGTGTACGAAGCCGTTCCCGAGCTCCGGCCGCTGGGCGTGGGCATCAACCTGCTGCCGCATGCGGTGCGCGAGCTCACCGAACTCGGGCTGCTGGAGGCCCTCGACAAGGTGGGCGTGCGCACGAAGGAAGCGGTGTTCTTCACCGAGCACGGACAGCTGGTCTTCCGCGAGGCCGCGGGCCAGCATGCGGGCTACGACTGGCCGCAGTTCTCCATCCACCGCGGCGACCTGCAGACGGTGCTGTACGAAGAGACGCTGAAGCGCCTCGGCCCCGACAGCGTGGTGTGCGGCCGCCGCTGCACGCACGTGGAGCAGGATGCGGACGGCGTCACCGTGCATTTCGCCGATGCGCCGCCGGTGCGCGGCGCCGTTGCCGTGGGCTGCGACGGCATCCACTCCGCGCTGCGCAAGCAGCTCTATCCGGACGAGGGTGCGCCGCGCTACTCGGGCATCAACATGTGGCGCGGCACCGCGCGCTGGAAGCCTTTTCTGTCCGGCGGCAGCATGGTGCGCGCGGGCTGGCTCTCGGTCGGCAAGATGGTGATCTACCCGATCCGCAACAACATCGACGCCGAGGGCAACCAGCTCGTGAACTGGGTGGCCGAGATCCATGCACCGCAGCCCGCGATGCGCGACTGGAGCCGCACGGGCCGCGTCGAAGACTTCCTGCCGGCCTTCGCCGACTGGCATTTCGACTGGCTCGACGTGCCGGCGCTGATCCTCGCCTCCGACACCATCCTCGAATATCCGATGGTCGACCAGGACCCGCTGCCACGCTGGACGCACGGCCGCCTCACGCTGCTGGGCGACGCCGCGCACCCGATGGTGCCGCGCGGCTCCAACGGCGCGGGGCAGGCCATCATCGACGCGCGCTACCTCGCGGGTGCGCTGAAGAAGATGGGCGTCGGCACGGCCGCGCTCGATGACTACGACCGCGTGCGCGTCAAGGCCACCACCGACGTGGTGCTGACCAACCGCAGCAATCCGCCCGACACCATCCTGCGCGAAGTGTTCGAGCGCTCGGGCGGCAAGCGCTTCGACAGCATCGAGGAGGTCGTGCCCGTCGCCGAGCTGCAGGCCATCTCGGACAACTACAAGCGCGTGGCCGGCTACGACCCGGCGGCCCTGAAGGCGCGCGCTTCCTACCTTTGAACAGCCCCCCCAGAAGAACACGGAGACAAGAGACCATGCGATCGCTGATCAAGAAGACCCTCGCCACCCTGCTCGTCGCGGCCAGTACCGCGACTGTCGCCACCAGCGCCTTCGCCTGGCCCGACCAGGCCGTCACGCTGGTCGTGCCCTACACCCCCGGCACCGGCATCGACCTGATCGCCCGCCAGCTCTCGGCGAGGCTGCCCGCCAGGCTGGGCCAACCGGTGATCGTGGAGAACGTGGCCGGCGCCAGCGGCAACATCGGCAGCGAGCGCGTGGCGCGCGCCAAGCCCGACGGCTACACGCTGCTGGTCCAGGTCAACACGCTGGTGATGAACCGCAGCCTCTACCGCTCGCTGAGCTACGACCCGGTGGCCGACTTCGCGCCGGTGTCCCTCACCTCGTGGGGCACGCTGCTGCTGGTGACCAACCCGAACGTGCAGAAGGCCTCGTCGGTGCAGCAGATGGTGAGCGCGGCCAAGGCCGAGCCCGGCAAGCTGACTTACGCCACGCCCGGCGTGGGCACGCCGCACCACCTGTCGATGGCGCTGCTCATGCAGGGCACGGGCACCGAGCTGCTGCACGTGCCCTACAAGGGCACGGCCGGCGCGGTGACCGACCTGCTCGGCGGACGCATCGACTACATGTTCCTGCCGGTGCACGTGGCGCTGCAGCACATCCAGGCCGGCAAGCTCAAGGCCATCGCAACCGGCAGCGGCAAGCGCCTGCCGCAGCTGCCCGACGTGCCCACGCTCGCCGAGGCCGGCGTGACCGCCGACAACGTCGACATGTGGTACGGCGTGCTCGCCCCCAAGGGCACGCCGCCGGACGTGGTGGCGCGGCTCAACAAGGAGATCGCGGCGGTGCTGAAGCAGCCCGAGGTGGCGAAGTCCTTCGAGTCGCAGGGCATGGTGCCGGCGAGTTCGACGCCGGCGGAGTTCGGCGCGTTGGTGAAGAAGGATGCGGACCGCTGGGCCGGCGTGGTGAAGCGCGGGAACATCACTGCCGACTGATCGGCGCGCGAGCCGGCCTACATCGCCTCGAACAGCACGTCCTGGGCGCCCTCCCACAGCACCTTCGTCCCCAGCGCGCGCAGTTGCTCGCGCCCCTGGACGATGGTGAGGAAGTGGTTGCCCGCGAGCGTGCCCATCTTGCTGGCGAAGCTGCATGCGCCGTACGCCAGGATGATCTCGGTCTCGCTGTAGCCGCCGGGGTAGAACAGGATGTCCCCCGCCGACGGGTGGCTGGTGTGGTTCTCGAAGCCCACGCCGAGCTGGAAGTCGCCCAGCGGCACCCAGCATCCCTCGCCGCTCCATCGCACGTGGATGAGCTTCTGCCGGTAGGGCAGCAGCTTCTCGAAGGCCGCCACGGTGAGCGGCGCGTCGGGATGGGTCCGGGCGACGAAGTCGAACCCGCCCGCGACGATGCGGATGTGCCTTTCGCTCATGCCATCACCATCTCGTTCTTGCGCTGCGCCCAGCCGGTCATGCGGCGCTCGGCCAGGGACGACACGGCATACAGCGCCACGCCCATCGCCGCGAGCAGGAAGAGCCCGGCGAACACCATCGGCACGTCGAAGTTGCCGCTGGCGATCATCATCACCGTGCCGATGCCCTTGTTGGCCGCCACCGTCTCGCTGAGCACCGTGCCGACGAAGGCCAGCGTGATCGCGATCTTCAGCGAGGCGAACAGGTAGGGCAGCGTGCGCGGCAGTCCCACGTTCCACAGGATGTCCCGCCTGCGCGCACCCAGCACGCGCAGCACGTCTTCGAGCTCAGGCTCGGTGCTCGCGAGGCCGGTGGCCACGTTGACCACCACCGGGAAGATGCTGATGACCATCGACGTCAGCACGGCCGGCACGGTACCCGCGCCGAACCACACCACGAACAAGGGCACCACCGCCACCTTCGGGATGCTGGAGAAGCCCACCAGCAGTGGGTAGGTCACGTCGTAGGCGAGCTTCGAGGAGCCGATCGCCACGCCGATGACCACGCCGGCCGCCACACCGAGCACGAAGCCCGCAAGCGTCGTGTAGAGCGTCTGCGCGGTGTGCGGCCACAGCAGAGGCATCTTCTCGAACAGCACCTGCGCGACCTGGCTCGGCCGCGGCAGCACCAGGTCCGAGACGCCGCTGGCCAGGCACAGCACTTCCCACAGCACGAAGAAGCCGACGAGCGCACCGGCGCAAAGCAGGCGCTGGCGCAGCACGGGAGAGATCGTCTTCATGCGGCCACCTCCGCGACGGGAAGCGACGCACGCGCCAAGGTCTCGTTCATCGCCGCGCCATCCACGCCTCCATCGCCGCCGCGTGCCTGGGCGATGCGCATGCGAAGCTGCTGCACCAGCGCGGCGAACTCGGGCGCATAGCTGCTCTCCAGTGTCCGCGGGCGGGCGAAGCCGACCTCGCGCGTCTCCAGGATCCGCCCCGGCCGCGCGCTCATCACGCAGATGCGGTTGGCCAGGTAGGCCGACTCGCGCAGGTCGTGCGTCACCAGCAGCACCGTGGGCCGACGCTCGATCCAGAGCTTCTGCATGATGTCCCACAGTTCCTCTCGGGTGAACTGGTCGAGCGCGCCGAAAGGCTCGTCCAGCAGCAGCAGCTCGGGTTCGTGCACCAGCGCGCGGCACAGCGAGGCACGCTGCAGCATCCCGCCCGACAGCTGCCAGGGCCGCCTGTCCCCGAAGCCCCTGAGGCCGACCTGCGCCAGCAGCGCGTCGGCGCGCTCGGCGTATTCGCCTTTCTTCTTTCGCCGGTAGTCCTGGCGGAAGGGATCGACGATCTTCAGCGGGACCATCACGTTCTCGCGCACGGTGAGCCAGGGCAGCATCGTCGGGTTCTGGAACGCAAGGCCGATGCGCAGCCGCGGTGCGGCAGATGCGTGGTTTCCCGCCGGCGGCTGCACGCCGGTGGCGCCCACCTCGCGCCCGCCGGCGATCACGGCGCCGGCACTCGGCCGAAGCAGGCCGGCCACCAGCTTGAGGATGGTCGACTTGCCGCAGCCGCTGGGGCCCACGAGCGCCACGAAGTCGCCCTTGTCGATGTCGAGCGTGGTGTGGTCCAGCGCGATGGTGCCGCCGCCGTAGCGCAGCATCACGTCGGAGAGTTGGATGAATGCCTGTGCCATGGTTGCCTTCACAGTGTTGGATCGGATTCGGCCCGCGCCGCTCCGGCCGGCTCCTCGACGCGGACGATCGCGGCCACCGGCCCGCCTCCCGCCGGCCCCTGGTGCTCGGCGCCGCCGGAGACATACAGCGCGGTGTGGCCGGCCAGCGAAGCCAGCACGCCGCCGACCACCGCCCGCGCATGGCGCGTGGCGTGGATGTCCGAGTCGTTGAGCATGGTGTGGCGCTCGCCGCGCACGCGCCCGTCGGGGCTCGCCTCGGCCTTCGCGAGCAGGTTGACCAGCCGCCGCGAGACGGCCTGCGCATCGCGCTCGGCATCGAGGCCGAAGGCATCCCGAAGCAGGGCACGCACGCTGTGGCCGTCGATCGCATCGCGCATCACGCCATGGGCTATGCGCAGCGCGGAGACGCTCGCGCGCGCTTCGCCAAGCACGATGATCACGTTGCCCTCCAGCTCGATGCCGGCCGATGCAGAGGCGCGCGCCGAGAAGAGGCGCCAGTCGGCCAACACGCTCGCGTCGGCGATCGCCTCGCGCGCCGCCTCGCCGAGCGCGACCGCCACGCCCAGCGCCGAGGCGCCGCGCGAGTAGCCCATCGACTCGTAGCTGTCGTGCGTGGCCGGAGGCGCCCCGCGCGACAGCGCATCCGCCACCTTGGCCGATGTCAGCAGGGGACACTTGACCTGCACGAAGTGCACGTCATCGGCGCTGTCGATCCCCGCATCGCGCATCGCCTCCGCCACCGCCTGCGCGGTGGCGTCGATCTGCGCGGCACGGCCGATCTCCTCGGGCAGGAAGTCGCGCGTGTGCGCGACGCCCACAGCCAGCCGCTTGCCGGCATGCGCCGGCGGCCATGCCGCCTCTGGCTCCCAGCGCCGCGCGAAGACGGTGAAGTGCGGCGACAGCACGCCCTCGGTGCCGCCCGACATCACCAGCGCCACCCGGCGGTGCACCTCGTCGGGCGTGCAGCCGAGCTCGGGCGCGAGCAGCTGGCACCACGCGGCCGATGCGTACTCGCGCGTGAAGTCGTTGACGCAGCCGTTGCCCTCCGTCTTGCCCATCACGGCGACGATCTCCGACGGCACGAGCTCGCCCGTCTCGATCAGCGCCCGCACACCCTCCAGGTCACCGGGTCCGCGGCACGGAATGCGCCAGGCGCTGACCTTCTGGATGCGCGGCACGGTGCTCGACGGGCCGCCTGCGCCTGCGGCGGCGGAATCAGCCCGGGTATTCATGCCGCGTTCCAGTCGAGTTCGCCGGTGGGCACTGCATTGGCTGGCACGCCCGGCGGCGTCTGCAGGATCGCGCTGCTGTAGTGCTCGGTGTTGCGCGGCTTCGGCGCCGGCATGCGCTGCACCGCCTTCACCGAGCGGCCCCAGCCCGCGGCACCGTCCACCAGGCGGCCGTCGCGCATCACGAAGCGGCCACGCAGCAGCGTATGGATCGGATAGCCCTGCACCGTGCGGCCGTTCCAGGGCGAGATCTTGCTGATGCTCTGCAGCCTGTTCTGCGACAGCACGCCGGTGCGGCCCATGTCGACGAAGGCGATGTCGGCATGCGCACCCGGCGCGATCACGCCCTTGGTGCCGTACAGGCCCCAGGCCTTGGCCGGGTTCACGGCGCTCCAGCGCACGTAGTCCATCAGCGTGGCACGCCCCCGGTTGACTTCGGTGAGCATCAGCGGCATCTGCGTCTCGACGCCGGGAAAGCCGCAGTCGCATTCCCAGATGCTCTCGCGCGTCTTCTCTTCCGGCGCATGCGGTGCGTGGTCGGTGGCGATCATGTCGAGCGTGCCGTCCATGAGCGCGTCCCACAGCGGCTGGTTGTGGCGCGGCTCGCGGATCGGAGGGTTCAGCCGCATCACGCCGCCCAGCGTGCGCATGTGGTCGGTGTTCAGCAGCAGGTACTGCGGACAGGTCTCCGCGGTCACGTCGACGCCGCGCTCGCGCGCCTGGCGAAGCAGGAAGAGCGAATCGGCCGCGCTGTGGTGGGCGATGTGCACCCGCGCGCCGGTCCATTCGGCCAGCGCCAGCACGCGGCCTATGGCCTCGATCTCGGCGACCGCCGGTCGCGCCGCCAGATGCGCCATCGCGTCGATGCGGCCGGCGGCCTGCATCTTCTTCTGGCGGCGAAAGAGGATCGACGAATTCTCCGCGTGAACCACCGTGCGGATTCCCAGCGGAGCGAGCTTCTCGAAACCCTCGAGCAGCGCGCCGTCGGTGGGCGCGGGCAGGTTGCCGAAGGTGTTGCCCACGAAGGCCTTGAAGCTGGTCACGCCCGCGTCGAGCAGCTCCTCGAGCCGCTCGACGGTGTCGTCGCCCAGCAGCCCGTGGATGCCGAAGTCCACGTAGGAAGACTCCGCCGCCTTCTGCTTCAGGCGCAGCGCCTCCACGGTGCCGGTGGGCGGATTGGTGTTGGGCATCTCGAACACCGTGGTCACGCCGCCCATCGCCGCAGCGGCCGAGCCGCTCTTCCAGGTTTCCTTGTGCGGGTAGCCCGGATCGCGGAAGTGCACGTGGCTGTCGATGGCCCCCGGCAGCAGGTACAGCCCGTCCGCGCGCATTTCCTGCCGCGCCGGCGGCATGGTGTCGTCATGGCCCACGGCCACGATGTGCTCGCCGGCCACGGCCACGGCGGCCCGGCAGATGCGTTCCGGCGACACCACGCTGGCGCCGCGGATCACGAGGTCGACTTCCTTCGTCATGTCGTCGCCCCCCTCAGAGCATCGCCCAGCCGCCGTCGACGGGCAGGTCGACACCGGTGACCTGGCGCGACACCTCGCTGGCCATGAAGAGGCAGGCGTTGGCCACGTCGGTGTCGCTCGACACGCGGCGCAGGGCGTAGTCGGCGGCATGGCGCGTCATCGCCTCTTCCAGCGTGATGCCGAGCTGGCGGGCCATGTCGGCACAGACCTTCTCGCGGAAGCGCGGGCCGTCGACCATGCCGGGCGCCACGCAGTTCACGTTGATTCCGTAGGGCCCGGCCTCCAGCGCGAAGCTCTTGGTGATGCCGCGCAGGCCCCACTTGGATGCGGAGTAGGCCATGCGGCCGGCCCGCCCGCGCATGCCGAAGGTGCCCCCGACGTTCACCACCTTGCCGCTCCTGCGCTCGATCATCGAGGGCAGCACCGCGCGCATGGTGTTGAAGCAGCCCGTCATGTTGAGCTGCACGATCTCGTCGAACTCTTCGGAGCTGGTCTCCCAGCCGGTCTTTCCTATCGGGCCCGAGCCGCCGGCCACGTTGACCAGCACGTCGATGCGCCCGAAGGCCTCCAGCGCGTGCGCGGCCAGGGCCTGCGTCTGTTCGCCCTTCGTGAGGTCGCAGGGCACCACGACGGCCGCGACACCGAGTGCGCGCGCCTCCGCGGCCACCGGTTCGATCGCTGCCGTGTCGCGCCCCGCGAGCACCAGCTTCGCACCTTCGCGGGCGAAGGCCAGCGTCACCGCGCGTCCCATCCCCTTGGCGGGGCCGGTGATGAGCACCACCTTGTCTTCGAGTTGCAGGTCCATGTGATTCCTTTTCGTCGTCTGTCGTTGTTCGGTCGCTGTTCGTTCGTTCCTGGCTATCGGTCGAGCCGGCCCGGGCCCGCGCTCAGGGCTGCCCCGCCTGCGTGCCCGAGGGCCGCTCGGCGCGCGCGGGCAGGAAGCCGCGGTCGAAGACCTCCTCGGGCGCCGGCAAGCGCGGCAACTGGTTGGCTTCCGCCACGATGGCGATCGCGCGCTTCATGCGCTCGAGGTCGATGTCGCCCAGGCCGATGCGCGCCACCTCGGGGTGGCTCATGTCGTTGCGCAGCGTGGCGAGCAGCTTCTCCTTTTCGACATCGCGCTTGAGCAGCGGCTCTCGCTTCATGACGGCGGCCACGCCTGCATCGGGATCGGCGATCACGTCCTTCACTGCGCGGTTCAGCGCCTTCACGAAGCCCTGCACCGCCTTCGGGTTCTCCTTCGCGAAGCTGCGCGAGAAGAACACGGTGTTCGAATACAGATCCATGCCGTGGTCGCCGTAGCGGATGAAGCGCAGGTCCTTCGCCGGATCGAGGCCCATCGCCTTGGCGCTGAAGCTCACGGTGGTGACGTAGCCGAAGGCAGCGTCGATCTGTCCGCGCGACAGCATCTGTTCGCGCAGGTTGGGCGCCATGTTGGTGATGTTCACCTTGGCGGCATCGACCTTTGCGATCCTGGCGAAGGCCGGGAACAGCTTCAGCGCCCCGTCGTTCGCCGGGCCGCCGATGGTCTTGCCTTCCAGGTCAGCGGGGGTGCGGATCGGGCTGTCCTTCTTCACCACGAGCGTGAAGGGCGGCGTGTTGTAGAGCATGTAGACCGCCACCGGCGCGTCGGCCGGGCGCCTGGCCGAAAGGTCGATCAGCGCGTTGACGTCGCCGAAGCCGGCCTGGTATGCGCCGGCGGCCACCTTGGGAATGGAAGCGGCCGAGCCTTCGCCCTGGTCGATCTCGACATCGAGGCCTTCGGCCTTGAAGTAGCCCCTGTCCTGCGCCAGGAAGAACCAGGCCTGCGGCCCTTCGTACTTCCAGTTGAGCACGAGCTTGACCGGGGTCTGCGCTGCCGCGGGCAATGCCGACGCGGCGAACCCACCGGCGGCGAGCAATGCTGCGGCCAGCAGGCGCGGCAGACGGCAGGGCCTGGAAGCGAAGGGGGTGGAAGAGAGCTGGAATGCGGGCATGTCGGTAACTCCTAGCGAAGGTTCTTGCGTTGGGAAAGCGACGTGCGCAGCGCCTCGGCCGTGGCCACGAAGCCGTGGAGCTGCTGCACTATGAAGTGGATGCCGCGCACGACATACGACGGCGACGGCGTGCCGCAGGCGTCCTTCAGCAGCACGCAGTCGTAGCCGAGGAAGGCCGCGTCCTGCAGCGTGGAGAACACGCAGCGGTCGGTGTTGATGCCGGCGAAGAACAACGTGCCCAGGCCCTGCTGGCGCAGCAGGCTGTCGAGCTCGTTGTCCCAGAAGCCGCTCAGGCGGTGCTTGTGGACGATGAAGTCGGCCGGATCGACCTCGAGTTCGTCGATCACCTGCGCACCCCATTCGCCGCGCACCAGCGAAGGCCCGTGGTCGATGGGCGAGCGCTCCGCATAGCCCACGCCGCGTGCCGTGCGCTTGCCCTTGAAGTGGATGGTCGGGCTCAGGTTGCGCGCATCGGCGCGGATGCCCCAGTTGAGCCACACCACCGCGCCGCCGGCCGCACGCCACGCGGGCAGCAGCCCGGCGATCACGGGAATCGGCTTGCGCGCGGCCTTCACGCCGAGGCCCTTCTGCGCGAACCAGCCCTCGGGGTGGCAGAAGTCGTTCTGCATGTCGACCACCACCAGCGCGCTGCGCGCAAGGTCGAAGGTCACCGGCTGCGGCTCGGCCGCGATGCGCAGCGGCCTGGGCCTCGGCACCGTGCGCACCAGGCTCACGCCCTCGGCGTCGAGCGTCCATGCGTTGTGCGGCGTGGGGCCGAATCGTGCGGCCTGTTCGTCTTTGGTGCGCCGGATGCGGGGGTTGCGGTTCATGCCTGCGAGGCACGCAGCCAACATGCCAAAAGGTGCGTCGTATCCGTACCTTTTCGCGGACTATGCGTTGCCGCAACGGCAACAGTTCATTGGCGCGATTCATGCAACCCGGTGCGGCGATCCGTTCACTTCCGGGCCGAGTCCGCCCCGGCCGCCCTCACCTTACCTCACCTCACCTCGCCTCGCCTCGCCTCGCCATGAACCATCTCCGATTCCTTCGCTACGCCGACGAGGTTGCCCGTGCGGGCTCGATCCGGCAGGCGGCCGAACGCCTGCACGTCGCGCCCTCGGCGGTGAATCGCCGCATCCAGGACATCGAGGAGGAACTCGGCACGCCCATCTTCGAGCGGCTGCCGCGCGGCATGCGGCTCACCACGGCGGGCGAGCTGTTCATCCGCTATGTGCGCGGCCGGTCGGCCGAACTCGATCGCGTGCGCTCGGAGATCGAGGAACTCAAGGGCCTGCGGCGCGGCACGGTGCGGCTGGTGGCCAGCCAGGCGCTGGCCCCGCGCTTCCTGCCGTCGGCCATCCAGGCCTTTCGCGAGAGCCATCCGCTGGTGGCCTTCGAAGCCCGCATCGGCGACCACGTCCAGGCCGCCGATGCGCTGCGCAGCTTCGAGACCGATCTGGCGCTGGTATTCAACCTCGCACCGGAGGCCGACATCGAGCGTGCCGCCGCACTGGAACAGCGGCTGATGGCCATCATGCATGCGCGGCACCCGCTTGCGCAGGCGCCCGGCCTGCGGCTGCGCGACTGCGCCGACTATCCGGTGGTGCTGCCGAACCGCGACACGGGCGGGAGGCAGCTGCTGGAGCGCTTTCTTGCGCGCAGCTCGATCCGCATGCCGGCGATGGTCGAGAGCAACAGCTTCGAGTTCCTGCGCGGCTGCCTGCTCGACCGGCAGTCGATCTCGTTCCAGATGGCGATCGGCGCGCCGACGGACGACAGGGACTTCGTCGCGCGCGAGATCGAAGACCGGGGCTTCCCGCGCGGCGAACTGGTGCTTGCCAGTTTGCGCGGACGTCAGCTGCCGGTCATCGCGTACGCGTTCGCGGAGTTCCTGCGCAAGCGGCTCGCCCAGACCCGCACGGACTGATCCGCCGCGGAGCCTGCCGGCATCAGCGCGTTGACGAGGCCTTCCCCGCGTGCCGCGCCAGATGCACCTGGTGCAGCGTGATCTTGCGCACCTCGGCCTGGCTGGTCTCGATGTGGGCGCGCAGCAGCATCGCGGCCTGGTCGCCGCGGTTCGCGCGCACGGCCTTCAATATCTTCGCGTGCTCGTCGTAGGTGGCGTCGATGCGCGGCTGCTTGGTGAAGTCGAGCCGGCGGATGATGCGGATGCGGTCGGTCACGTCGCCGTGCACGCGCGCCATCTCGGCATTGCCGGCGGCCGCCACCAGCGAGCAGTGGAAGGCCTCGTCCCACTGCGCCACCTGTGCCATGTCGGTGCTGCGCTGCGCCGCGGGCACGAGCCAGATGTCGGCCAGTGTGTCGAGCATGCCGCGGTCGATGTGGCGGTCGGTCTCGCACAGGCGGTGCACCGCGGTGGTCTCCAGCACCATGCGCAGGTCGTAGAGCTGCTCGAACTGGTCGAAGTCGAAGGGCAGCACGCGCCAGCCGCTGCGGAAGAGCACCTCGACGAAGCCCTCCTGCTGCAGCCTGAAGAGCGCCTGCCGCACCGGCGTGCGCGACACGCCGAGGCGGTCGCTGATCTCGCCTTCGGTGAAGCGGTCGCCAGGCACGAGGATGAAGTCGGCCACGTCGCGCTTGAGCTGCGCGTAGACCTCGTCGGCACGCGTGCGGAAGGCGGACGCGTCGGTGGCGGCTGGAGCGGAGGCTTCTGGGCGGGGGCGAACGGTGGACACGGATTGGATGTTAGTCGCTGGCGCGTTCGGCCATGGTCATGGTCATTGCTGCTGCCTGTTCTTCAGCGCCGCGACGAGCGCGGGGCCCGGCGCCGTCCAGCCGACGATGGCGCCCTGCGCGCGCACCATGTCCAGCGTCGCCGCCTTGAAGGCGGGAAAGTAGCTCTCGGTGCAGTCCTCGAGCAGCAGGCAGTCGTAGCCGCGGTCGTTGGCTTCGCGCATGCTGGTCTGCACGCAGACCTCGGTCGTGACGCCGCCGAACAGCAGATGCGTGATGCCGCGCGCCTGCAGCAGCTCGTGCAGGCCGGTGGCGTAGAACGCGCCCTTGCCCGGCTTGTCGATCACGATCTCGCCCTCCACGGGCGCGAGCGCCTCGATGATCTGGTTGCCCGGCTCGCCCGCCACGAGGATGCGGCCCATCGGCCCTTCGTCGCCGATGCGCAGCGTGGGGTTGCCGCGGTTGCGCTTGGCGGGTGGGCAATCGGAAAGATCGGCCTTGTGCGCCTCGCGCGTGTGCACCACGAGGCCGCCCGCCTCCCGCCATGCCTCCAGCACGGTCCTGGTCGCAGGCACGATGGCTTCGAGCAGCGATACGTCGTTGCCCAGCGTCTCGCCGAAGCCGCCGGGCTCGATGAAGTCGCGCTGCATGTCGATCAGCACGAGCGCAGTGCTGGCGATATCGAATTCGTAGGGGAATGGGTTGGCTTGTTCTATGCGCATGCTGGTTCTCAAGAATGTGCCGGCCAACGACGGCCCTCACCCCACGACAGAGCCCGGCGGGCGGTGCGGCGCGGTCGCCCCCTCTGTGCCGCCGAGGAGCGCAGCGTTTCGCTGACAAGGGCTCGCGGCTGTTTGAGCGAAGCGAGTTCTGCGAGACCCCGCGAAACGCGAGCACCGCAGGGCAGCCGCGAAGCGGCCGGCATCGTGGGGGCGGCCGGGCCGGGCCGCTCGCCGGGCTGAGCCGAAAAAGCAGGAAGAGCATTCATGCAGCCACCTAGTGATGCCCACCGCCCATGTGCGCCCCGATCACATGACGCTCGGCGCCAGCAGCCGATGTCTCGAACACGATCCGCCCCTCGCTCATCACGACGATGCGATCCGCCAGCTCGAGCAGCTCGTCGAGGTCCTCGCTGATGAGAAGGACCGCCCCGCCCTTCTCCCGCACCTGCACGATGCGCGAATGGATCTCCGCGACCGCCGCGAAGTCCAGCCCGAACACCGGGTTCGCCGCGATCAGCACATTGATGTCGCCCGCCAGCTCGCGCGCCAGCACCGCGCGCTGCACGTTGCCGCCAGAAAGGCTGCGGATCGGCGCGCCCTCGCCCCGCGTCTTCACGCCGTACTCGGCGATCCACTCGCGCGCCCTGCTGCGCCAGTAGGGAAAGTTCAGCACGCCCGCGCGCGACAGCGGCGGCCGGTCGAAGTCGCGCAGCGCCATGTTCTCCGCGACGCTCAGATCGCCGACGCAGGCATTGCGCAGTGGCTCCTCAGGCAGGCTGCGCACCTTGAGTTCCCGGTTCTCGGCGCGGCGCGCGGCGTAGGGCTGCCCCATCACGCTGACCTTGCCGGCCAAGCGAGGGCGCTGCCCGACGAGCGCTTCGACCAGCTCGCGCTGCCCGTTGCCGGAGACGCCCGCCACGCCGAGGATCTCCCCGGCACGGACCGACAGGCTCAGCCCGTGCAGCGCCAGCGTTCCGCGATCGCCCTGCGCCTGCAGTCCTTCGACCTGCAGAGCCATCGGCGCACCCGTCGACACGGCCCTTCTCGCGACCGCAGCCTGCGCCGGCGAAGCTGCAGCCTGCTCGCCGCCCATCATGGCCTGCGCCAGCTGCGCCGGACTGGTGTCGGCCACGCGGCAATGGTGCACCGCCTTTCCGCGCCTGAGCACCGTCACGCTGTCGGCATACGACATCACCTCGCGGAACTTGTGCGTGATGATCAGCACCGTGCACAGCCCGCTGCGCGCGAACTCGCGCACGTGGCCGAGCACCTCGTCGGCCTCCTGCGGCGTGAGCACCGAGGTCGGCTCGTCGAGGATCAGGAGACGCGGCTTCAGGTACAGCTGCTTGAGCAGCTCCAGCTTCTGCTTCTCGCCGGCCGCGAGCTCCGAAGGCCGAACGTCGAGATCGAGGCTGAACGGCGTGGTCGCCAGGAAGGCCTCCAGCTCCGCGCGCTTGCTCTTCCAGTCGATGACCGCGGGCGTCTTGCCGCCGGCAAGCAGCAGGTTCTCGGCCACCGTCATCCCAGGTGCCAGCGTGAAGTGCTGGTAGACCATGCCGATGCCCAGCGCACGCGCCACGATCGGGTTGGCGATGTCCTGTTCGCGCCCGTCGATCAGGATGCTGCCCTCCTCCGCGCGCTGGAAGCCGGCCACGCACTTCACCAGCGTGCTCTTGCCCGCCCCGTTCTCGCCGAGCAGCGCATGCACCGTGCCGGGTTCGACGTGCATCGTCACGCGGTCCATCGCCGTGAAGTCGCCGAAGCGCTTGGTGAGCTCGTAGGTGTCGAGCGCGAGCGCGCCGCTGCCCACCGGCAGGCCGCCGATGGCGCGGGGGGAGGAAGACGAGGCGCCCATCGCGGTCAGCCGAGCGCGGCCAGCAGCGCCTGCGATGTGGCGTGCGCGCCGAACACGCCGCCCTGCATCGTGATCATCTTCAGCGCGGCGAGGTGGTTGCCGCAGTCCGTGGCGGCCGTGCAGTCGGACAGCAGCAGGCACTCGAAGCCGCGGTCGTTGGCATCGCGCATGGTGGTGTGCACGCACACGTCGGTGGTGATGCCCGCGAGGATGATGTTCTCGATGCCGCGCGTGCGCAGGATCAGCTCGAGGTCGGTCGCGTAGAACGAGCCCTTGCCGGGCTTGTCGATGATCACCTCGCCCGGCAGCGGTGCCAGCTCCGGAATGATCTCCCAGCCCGGCTCGCCGCGCACCAGGATGCGCCCGCAGGGCCCGTCGTCGCCGATGCCCACGCCGTTCGCGCCGATCTGCCGCGAGCGCCATCGCTTGTTGGCCGGCAGGTCGCCGAGGTCGGGCCGGTGGCCCTCGCGCGTATGGATGACGTGATAGCCCAGCGGCCGCAGCGCCGCCAGCGTGCGCGCGATCGGCTGGATCGGCGCCTGCACCAGCGACAGGTCGTAGCCCATCACGTCGACATACCCGCCCTTGCCGCAGAAGTCGGTCTGCATGTCGATGACGATGAGCGCGGTGTTGTCGGGGCGCAGCGCGCCGTTGTAGGGCCAGGCGTAGGGCTCGGCGGCGACGTGGCGTTCGGTGGTATTGGCGATGGAAGTGGTCATGGGTTCATCCTGCGTAGTTGCGCTGCGGCGGCGCGAAGCCGCAACTCGTACCGTCGGTCACCTTCACCTCGGCGCTCCACGGCAGCCTGTAGGTGCCAGCGGCCATGTCGTGCATGTAGGTGTAGGGGCAATCCTGCGCGCCGCCCTTCACCGCGACGTATCCGCGGTGGTAGAGCTGGTAGATGTTGTTCTCCACACCCCAGCCCGTGCGGGCCTCGCGCACGAGGTCGGGGCGCAGTTCGGCGGTGATGATCTCGTCGACGCGGCCGCCGCCCTCGACCAGCACCGTGCCGTCGAAGTTGCAGAACATGCCCTCGCCCATCGAGTCGAAGCTGCCGTCGCTGCCGCACAGGCACACGCTCGCGGTGTAGGCGAGATTGCAGAAGGCGTTGGCCTGGTTGGTGATCTTCCAGGCGTGGCGGATGGGCGCGGTGTAGCCGGCGGTGCGCAGGATGATGTCCGCACCCTTGTACGCGGCCTCGCGCGCCATCTCGGGGAACATGCCGTCATGGCAGATGATGAGCGAGAGCTTGCTGCCGTTGGGTCCATCGCATACCGGAATGCCGAGGTTGCCGGGCTCCCATGGCTCGACCGGCACCCACGGGTGCAGCTTGCGGTAGTAGAGCCTGATCTCGCCATGGTCGTCGATGATCAGGCCGCTGTTGTACGGGTTGCCGCCGGGGTTGGCCTCCATGATGGAGAAGCAGCCCCAGATGCGGTGTTCGATGCAGGCACTCCTGAAGGCCGACACTTCCGGGCCGTCGAGCGTGCACATGATCTCCGGGTTGGTGTCCATCGAGAGCCCGTGCAGCGCGTACTCCGGGAACACCACCAGGTCCATGGTCGACTGGTTGCGGCGCGCCTTGCCCACCATCTCGCAGATGCGCTGCGCTTGTGCGCGGAGATCGGCCGGTGTCTTCACGTTGGGCAATTGCAGTTGCACGAGCCCGACGACGACGCCGTGCGGCGATTTGTTGAGGCCTCCGAGACCGCTCATGAGGTTCAGCTCCTTGTCGATGAAAGTTCGCCGGGGCTGCCGGCGGCGGCGCTGCCCGGCCTGCAGGTGAGCACGAGGATCACCAGCGTGAGCACATAGGGCACGGTGTTGAAGAGGTGGTAGCCCCAGCCGATGCCGATGGACTGCAGCGCCGGCCCGATGGCTCCGGCCCCGCCGAAGAGCAGCGCGGCGCCCACGCAGCGCAGCGGGCTCCAGCGCGCGAAGATCACCAGCGCCACCGCGATCAAACCCTGGCCGCTGGAGATGCCTTCGTTCCAGCTGCCCGGATAGAAGAGCGTGAGCGATGCACCGCCCAGCCCCGCGATGAAGCCGCCCGCCGTGGTGGCCGCGATGCGCAGGCCCGAGACCGAGTAGCCGAGCGCACGAGTCGCCTGCGCCGAGTCGCCCGCCATGCGCACCAGCAGACCGGCGCGCGTTCGGGCGAAGCCCCACCACAGCAGTACCGCGAGCGCCACGCCCACCGGCACCAGCGCATTGAGCTGCAGGGCCGAACGCACGACGGGGTTGTCGCTCCAGAAGCCCAGCGGGATTGCCGGGATCTGCGGCGCCTGCGGCTGGATCAGCGGCTTGCCGAGATAGAACGCGAGCCCCGTGCCGAGCAGCATCAGCGCGATGCCGGTCGCCACGTCGTTCACACGGTCGAGCGAGCACAGCAGCCCGTGCAGCAGCGCGAGCGCGGCGCCGGCCACCGCGCCGATCAGCACGCCGAGCCACGCGGAGTCGGTGAGGTACGCGCCGCCGAAGGCCGCCATGGCCGACAGCACCAGCACGCCTTCGAGGCCGAGGTTGATGCGGCCCGACTTCTCGGTCAGGCACTCGCCCAGGCTCACGAAGAGGAAGGGCGCGCCCACGCGCAGCGCACCGCCGACGATGCCTGCGATCAGCGCGATCCACTGGTCGGCGGTCATGTGTAGCTCCTTGCCTCGGGCAGCATGCGGTCGCCGAACTTCTTCCAGTTGACCGTGCGCAGGCCCTCGCTCGCGAGGATCAGCACGAAGGCGATGCCCTGCAGCACCAGCACCGACGCATCGGGCAGGCCGAGCCGCCGCTGCAGCAGGCTGCCCGCCGCGCCGAAGCCGCCGAACAGGATGGCCACCGGCACGATGGCCCCCGGGTTGTGCCGCGCGATGAAAGAGACGAGGATGCCCGCGTAGCCATAGCCCGCGATCAACGAGGCGTTCGCATTGGTGTGCACTGCCGCCACCTCGATGGCGCCCGCGAGCCCCGCGCATGCGCCGCCGAGCCCGCAGGCCGAAAGAATCAGCCGCGTGGCCGGCAGTCCCACGAGCTGCGCGGTGCGCGGATTGCCGCCCACCACCCGCACCGAGAAGCCCGAGGCCGTGGCGCGCAGCCACCAGCCGAGGCCCAGGCAGGCCACCACGCCGACCACCAGGCCCCAATGCACGTCGGAGCCGCCGATGCCGCCGATCAGCAGCCCGTCGTTCAGCGCGTAGGTCGATGGCTTGTTGAGGCTGGCCGGATCGCGCAGCGGCCCTTCGACCAGGTGCTTGAAGACGCCGATGGCGATGTAGGCCAAGAGCAGGCTGCTGATGGTCTCGTTGATGCCGCGGTACTGGCGCAGCCAGCCCGCGAGCACGATCCACAGCGCGCCGATGACGGCGCCCGCGATGCAGACGATCGCCGTGCCGACGGCGTTGCCGGGCAGCGGCACCGCATGCGCCAGCGCCGCGCAGGCCAGCCCGCCCAGCACCAGCGCGCCCTCGCCGCCGATCACGATGAGGCCCGCGCGCGCAGGCAGCGCCACGCACAGCGCGGTCAGCATCAGCGGTGCCGCGCGCTGCAGCGTGTTCTGCCACGAGAACCAGTCGCCGAACGCGCCCTTGAACAGCGTGGCCCACACCTCCGCCGCGTCGATGCCGGCGAAGGCCACCACCAGCCCGAACAGCAGCAGCGCCGCAGCGATGGCGAACACCGGCAGGGAGAACTCCTTGAGGACACTGCGCATGATGAGGTTTGCTTTCAGGCCAGGGCTGTCGCGGAACCGGCTTCGCCGGGCCGCTGACAGCGCCCTCTTGCAACGGGGGTGGGCGAAGCGCCGCGCAGTGCGCGAAGCCGGGGCGATGTCATCCGATGCTTCCCAGGACGCCTTCGACCAGGTAGTTCATCTTCTCGAGTTCCAGGTCGGTCTGCTTCAGGACCTTGCCCGCGGGCACGACGACCGCGCCCTTGTTGTCCTTGATGCCGTCCTTGAAGATGTCGAAGCTGCCGGCGATCATCTTCGCCTTGATCTCGTCGGCCTGCTTCTTCGCGGCGTCGGGCACCATGGGGCCGTAGGCCGACATCTTCACGTAGCCCTCCTTCAGGCCTCCGCGCAGGAAGTTGGGGTGCGGCTTGCCGGTCTGTGCGGCCTCGATGACGGTCTTGTAGGCAGTGAGCCAGTTCCACTCGGCGCCCGTGAGGTACGCATTGGGCGCCAGCTTGGCCTGACTCGCGTGATAGCCGCAGACCATCTTGCCGCGCTTTGCGGCCGTCTCGACCACCACCTTGGGGCCGTCCACGTGCATGGTGAACACGTCGCAGCCCTGGTCGGCCAGGCTGTTGGTGGCCTCGGCCTCCTTCACCGCCATCGACCAGTCGCCCGTGAAGATCACGCTGCAGGTGATGTTCGGCTTGACCGAGCGCGCGCCGAGCGTGAAGGCGTTGATGTTGCGCAGCACCTGCGGAATGGGCTTGGCGGCGACGAAGGCGATCTTGTTGCTCTTCGTCATGTGCGCGGCGATCACGCCGTTGAGGAACTGGCACTCGTCGATGTAGCCGAAGAAGCTGCCGACGTTCTTCGGATGCTTGCCTTCGGTCCAGAGGCCGCCGCAGTGCGAGAAGCGCACGTCGGGGTTCTTGGGCGCCACCGCGAGGATGTGCGGATCGAAGTAGCCGAACGAGGTGGGAAAGAGCAGGCCCGCGCCGTCCTGCGAGATCATGCCGGTCATGGTCTTCTGCACCGCGGCGGTCTCGGGCACGTTCTCTTCCTCGACTACCTTCACACCGGGCAGCTTCTTGATCTCGGCGGCGGCCATGGCGTGCGCCTGGTTGTAGCCGTAGTCGTCGCGGGCGCCGACGTAGATCACGCCGACGGTGAGCGGCTTGGGCTTGGCCTGGGCGGCGGCGAGCGCACTCCAGCTTCCGAGGCTGCCGGCGGTGCCCAGCGCGGCAAGTGTCTTGAGCGAATCGCGGCGATTGAGATGGCGGGTCATGGCGTTCTCCGTTACAGGTTGGGGTGCAAAAAACGTGCCCTTGCGAGGGCTCAGCCGAGCAGACTCACGTGGGCGGCGACCACGCGCCAGCCTTCGTGCGTGCGCATCCAGGTCTGGCTCTGACGGCCGGTCTGGAAGCTGCCCTCGCGGCGGAATTCGACGTTCGCGGTCGCGAAGTCGCGGCCGTAGGTGGTGATGACGGTGCGCAGCAGCTCGCGCGGCGGGCTCTGCACGGGCAGCGAGGCGCGGAAGGCCGCGATGTCGGCGTGGCCGTAGTGGTTCTCCGAGAAGCCGTAGCGCAGCGTGTGCGGGCTGTCCCAGAACAGCTCGTCGAGCGTCGCACGGTCGTTGCCGACGAGCGCCGCCTCGTAGCGCGCGAACACGGCCTGAACTTCGGCGAGCACCTCGGGAATGTTGATCTCGGGCGTCATGACCCATCCTTTCCAGAAATACCGCGGAACCGGCTTTGCCGGGCCGCTGGTACTGCCCCTGCAAGGAAGGCGCGAGCGACACGAAGTGCACGAAGACTGGAGGTGGGTTTCATGCTACCTGCGGACCTCGCGCTGGAAGATGTCGAGGCTGAGCTTCTTCATCGCGACGAAGCTCTCGGTGCTGAGCGTGTCGACGGTGCGCGGGCGCGCGTCGCCGTAGCGCAGGATCTCGGCCACTCTCGTGGGCCGCTTGGTCAGCAGCAGCACCTCGTCGGCGAGGTACACCGCCTCCTCGAGATCGTGCGACACCAGCAGCATCGTGGTGCCGGTCTGCATGAAGACCTCCTGGAGCTTCTCGCGGATGAAGAGCGTCATCTCGAAGTCGAGCGCCGAGAAGGGCTCGTCGAGAAACAGCACTTCGGGGTTGGGCGCGAGCGCACGCATGATCGACGCGGTCTGCTGCTGGCCGCCCGAGAGTTCGTACGGGTAGCGCGCGAGGTCGAACTTCACGTCGAAGGAAGCCACCAGTTCCTCCATGCGCCGGTCGACCTCGGCCTTGCTGCGCCCTTCGAGCTTCAGCGGATAGGCGATGTTGTCGATGGTGCGCATCCACGGGAACATCGCCTCGCGGTAGTTCTGGAACACGTAGCCGATCTTGGTGTCCTTGCGCTGCTTGCCGTCGAACAGGATCTCGCCCGAGTCGATGGGAATGAGCCCCGCGATCATGTTGATGAGCGTGGACTTGCCGCAGCCGTTGGGGCCGAACACCGAGACGATCGCGTGCTTGGGGATGTCGAGGTCGAAGTTCTCGTACAGCGGCCAGCCCGCGAAGTACTTGGTGAGCCCGCGGATGGTGATGTGCGTGCCTGCGGGGCCGGGTTTGAAGGCCGGCTTCGGCACGTCGGCGTACACCGGGCCGTTGAGAACGATTTCGGATGAAGCTCGCATGGATACGCTCCTGTGCTGATCAGTACATGGGCCGACGCGGAACCGGCTTTGCCGGGCCGCAGGCGGCGCCCCCTTGCACGGGGTTGGCGGCTACGCGAAGCGAGCAGGCCTGGGGGTGGTCCATTACCTTCCGCTCCAGTGCACGATGCGGCGTTCTGCGACCAGGAAGAGGATGTTGAGCGCGTAGCCCAGCGCACCCGCCGAAAGGATCGCCGCGTACATGCTCTTCACGTTGAGCACCTGCTGCGCGTCGATGATCCGGTGGCCCAGCCCGGTGTCGGAGCCGATGAACATCTCGGCCACGATGACGATCACCAGCGCCATCGACACCGCCGAGCGCAGGCCCACGAAGCTGGGCTGCAGGCTTTCCCACACCAGCACGTCCTTGAAGATCTGCCAGCGCGAGGCGCCCATGACGCGCGCCGCCATCACCCGCTGCTTGCGTGCGTTGATGACGCCGTAGGCGCTGTTGAACACCACGATGAGCAGCGCGCCGAAGGCCGCGATGGCCACCTTGTTGACGTCGCTCACGCCGAAGATCAGCAGGAACAGCGGAATGAGCGCCGACGACGGCGTGGAGCGGAAGAAGTCGATCAGGAACTCCACGCTGCGATAGGCCTTCTCGTTGCTGCCCAGCAGCACGCCCAGCGGCACGCCGACGACCGCCGCGATGACGAAGGCCTGCACGGTGCGCCACACGGTCATGGCGAAGTCGGTGAGCAGCGGTCCGCCGGCCAGGCCGGTGACGAGCGCGGAGACGGTGTCGGCGGGCGTGGGCAGCAGGATCGGCTTGATGAAGCCGAGCCGCACCACCAGGTCCCACACGATGAACAGCACCACCGGACCGATGAAGGGCAGCATGCGGTCGCGCAGCGGCGGCTTCGGCGCAGCAGTGGCCGTGCCGGCCGGCGGGGTCCACGGCGCGGCCGTGGTCGAGCTTGCGTCGGCCATGGTCTCAGGCCTTGTAGAGCAGGCCGTCCACCGCCACCTTCTTCTCGAAGATGCCTTTCTCGGTGAACAGGTCGTAGAACTTCTGGAAGTACGCGACGTCGCTCGGCTTGAACTCGTTGTAGAGCATGTACGACGCGAGCGGCACCTCGGCAGTGAGCTTGCCCTCGATGGCGGTGTAGCCCTTCATGAACTGGCGCGCCTCGTCGGGCTTGCTGCGCACCAGCTCCACGCCGCGTGCATAGGCGGCGATGTACTTCTTCGCGACCTCGGGGTTCTTCTTGATGAAGTCACTGGTGAGGCTGGCCGCGCCGCCGTGCCACGGGGCCATCGGGTCGCCGAGGATGTATTTGGCGACCACGCCGGCCTCGACGACGCGCGTGGTGCCGTTCATGCGGCCCACGGTGCCGGTGGGCTCCAGCGTGTAGCAGGCGTCGACCTGGCCCGCGACCAGCGCGGCCACGTGCTGGCCGATGGGCAGCTCGCTCACGGTCGCGCCCTTGGCGCCCGCGCGCTCCAGCATGGTCTTGCACAGGGTGACGTTCTGGATGCCGGGGCCCGACGCGACCTTCTTGCCGGCCAGCTCGGCCACGCTCTTGACGGGGCTGTCCTTGGCGACGATGAATTCGTCGAGCACGTACTTCGCGTTGCTCGGATTGGTGCAGAAGATCTTGAACAGGCCGGGCTGTGCGATCTCGCCGATGGCGAGGTTGGCCGAGCCGGTGCCGTTGGCGCTGCCGTCGCAGCGGCCGGCGAGCATGCCTTCCATCACCTGCTGCGCACCGGCGAACTTCAGCGGCTCCACATCGAGGCCTGCTTCCTTGAAGTAGCCCTTGTCGACCGCCGCGAAGAACGGCAGGCCGGCGGCCACGGGCCAGAAGCCGATGCGCAGCTTCGCAGTCGCGCCCTGCGCGCGCACGATGGCGGGTGCCGCCAGCACGGCCAGGCCCGCAGCACCGGCCTGCAGCAGCTGGCGTCGCTGGCGTGCGGCGGGAGAGTTTTGTTGGATGCTCATCGGAACTCCTCTGATCAGTTGGAACTCGGGGTGGCGCGGCTCGCGACGTAGGCGCGCCAGCCGCCGTGATGGGTCACGTCCTGCGCGCCGGCCAGCGCACGGCCTTCGCAGATGAATCCCTTCACCCAGCTGCCGTCGGCCAGCTCGACGCTGCCGAGGCCCAGCGGTGGCGGGATGAGCGCGAGGAAGCTGCCGACCTGCGCGAGCGGCACGGCCCACACCTCCAGCGCGATGGCGGCGCCTTCATCGCCTTCGGCCACGCGCCGCAGTCCGGGCTTGGGCGGCACGGTGCCCGGCAGCGCGTGGAGCCTGTAGGCCGGCGTGGTGGTGGTGGCGCGCATCAACGTGGCGCCGCGCTCGGTCAGCTGGCTGTTGAGCGGCATGCCCGAGAGATGCGCGCCGACGACGGCGATCGGCAAGATGCCGGCGTCCGGCGCCGCGAGCCCCGGAATGGCGCGCGGCGACGGCAGAGGCTGGCCTGTCGCGCCTTGCGCAAGGCCGGTGGCATGGTGAAAGCGCTGGCCCAGCTCGGCCAGCGCGAGGTCGCTGCCGCAGGGGCCGATCAGCGTGATGCCGAAGGGCAGGCCGTCCGCGCGCAGGCTGCTGGGCACCGAGAGCGCTGCGTAGTCGAGCAGGTTGACGAAGTTGGTGTAGGCGCCGAGGTTGCGGTTGAGCGCGACCGGATCGGCGCGCATCTGCTCGCGCGTGTAGTGCGTGGGCGCGGTGGGCACGAGCAGCAGGTCGATGTCGCGCCACATCGGCTCGACCTTCTGCGCGATGGCGCGCAGCCGCGCCTGGGCCTCGAACACGTCGGCGGCGTCGTACTGGCGGCCGCTCGCGAGGATGCCGCGCACGGGCTCGACGACGTCGTCGGCGTGCGCGTCGAAGAACTCGCGCACCGCGGCGTAGCGCTCGGCGACCAGGGCGCTCTCGTAGAGCATCCCGGCGGCTTCCGCGAGCGGCGCATAGGCGATGGTGACGGGCGTGCCGCCCATCGCGAGCAGCCGCGCGACCGCATCGCCGAAGGCCTGCTCGGCGGCGGCGTCGCCGAAGAAGCTCAGCCGGTCGGGCACGCCGAAGCGGAAGCGCGCGGGCAGCGGCTCGCGGCGCAGGTCGATGTCTCTCGAATACGGATCGCGCGCGTCGTGGCCCGCGGCTGCGAGCAGCACGTCGACCGCGGTGGCGACGGTGCGCGCGAAGATGGAGACGCAGTCGGCGCTCTGTGCAGCGGGCACCACGCCGAAGGCGCTCAGCAGCCCGCGCGAGGGCTTGAGGCCGACGATGTTGTTGAGCCCGGCCGGCACGCGGCCCGAGCCGGCGGTGTCGGTGCCCAAGGCGAAGTCGACCTCGCCCGTGGCCACGACGTAGGCCGATCCCGAACTGGAGCCGCCCGACACGTAGCGCGCGTCGAAGGCGTTGGGCACCTCGCCATAGGGAGAGCGAGTGCCGTTCAGTCCGCAGGCGAACTGGTCGAGATTGGTCTTGCCGGCCAGCGATGCACCGGCTTCGAGCAGGCGCTGCACCGCGCCCGCATGCACTTCGGGCAGGCGCTCGAAGGCCGGGCAGGCGGCGGTGGTGGGCACGCCGGCCACGTCGATGTTGTCCTTGACCGCGAAGCGCAGCCCGGCGAGCGGCAGGGCGAAATCCAGCGCCACCGCGGCGTGCGTGTGCGCCAGGGGCGAGGCGAACCTGGCGATCCAGGCGGCGTCTGGCGTTCCGCTTTTCGGGTTTTCTTCGTGCACCATCTTCAGGCATCCAAACATGTGTACAAGTTGAGATGCAAGCGGCATGCCAGCGCAAAAGCCGGGAGGGCGCGGATGAGGAACGTGTTCGGATTGGCTCCCTCTCCCCGTGGAGAGAGGGTTGGGGCGAGGGCAGATGCGCAGAATGAAGCGCGGCTTCTATCTGGAGGCCGTCACCCTCACCCCGGCCCTCCCCCCAGGGGAGAGGGAGCAGGAAGCTCAGCTCTTCCTAGCGTCGCGGTAGAGCTTCTCGACCTTGGGCAGGTTCGCCTCGAGCTTCGCGATGCGATCCGGCCCGCTGGGGTGCGTCGACAGGAAGCTCAGGCCGCCCTGGTTCTTCGACGCCGTGGCCATCTTCTGCCACAGCGACACCGATGCCTTCGGGTCGTAGCCCGCGCGCGCCGCGAGTTCGAGTCCCACGAGGTCGGCCTCGGTCTCGTCGCTGCGGCTGAACTTGAGCGTGAGCAGCTGCGTGCCGGCGCGCGCTGCCAGGTCGCCCACCTGCCCCCATCCGAGCAGCTGCGCACCGATCGAGAGCGCCGCGCCCGTGCCCGCGCTCTTGGCCAGGCGGGCGCGTGCGTGCTCGCGCAGGGCGTGGGCCATCTCGTGGCCCATCACCATCGCGACCTCGTCGTCGGTGAGCTTGAGCTGATCGAGGATGCCGGTGAAGAAGGCGATCTTGCCGCCGGGCATGCAGAAGGCGTTGATCTGCTTGCTGCCGATCAGGTTGACCTCCCACTTCCAGTCGCGCGCGCGTGCGTTCCACGGCGTCGCGAACGGGATGAGCCGCGCGGCGACGGCCCGCAGGCGCTGCAGCTGCGGATTGCCGTCGCCCGCGAGCGCCCCCTTGGCGCGGGCCTGCGCGAGCAGCTGGCCGTACTGCTGCACGCCGGCCGTCTCGACCTGCTCGACCGGCACGATGTTGCGCGCCACCGAGGCCTTGCCCACGTCGACCTGCGCGAGGGCGGGCTTCGCGAGCACCGCCCCGGCCGCCGCCAGCAGGAAGGCGCGCCGCGGATTCCACGCGGAAGCCACGGAGGGAACGGGAACGGCGGAAAAGGGGCGATCGCATCGTGTGCACATAGGAGCGGGATGATAGGAACAAATGAAGACAAGAACCCCGGGAACCCGGGCCGTCGCTCATGGACAATCCGGGGCACATGTCCGCCTCGCCCGCAGAAACCCCCACGCCCCCCTCACCGCCCTGGCGCGACGCGCTGAAGGTCTACCTGGAACCCGCCACCCTGCGCATGCTGGCGCTGGGCTTCTCGGCCGGGCTGCCGCTGCTGCTGGTGCTGGGCACGCTGAGCTTTCGCCTGCGCGAGGCGGGCATCGACCGCACCACCATCGGCTACCTGAGCTGGGTCGGGCTCGCCTACGGCTTCAAGTGGGTCTGGGCGCCGCTGGTCGACCGGATGCCGCTGCCGCCGCTGACCACCTTGCTGGGGCGCCGCCGCGGCTGGCTGCTGCTGGCGCAGTGCATGGTCGTCGCGGGGCTGGCGGGCATGGCGGTCAACGACCCGCGCCACGGGCTCACGCCGCTGGTCTGGTGCGCGCTGCTGGTGGCCTTCGGCTCTGCCACTCAGGACATCGCGCTGGACGCCTTCCGCATCGAATCGGCCGAGCCGCGCAAGCAGGCCGCGCTGGCCGCCGCCTACCAGACGGGCTACCGGCTCGCGATGATCTGGGCCGGCGCCGGCGTGCTGTGGGTCGCGGCCTGGGCCGAGGTGGCGCCCGCTGCAGCAGCGGCGGCAGCCACGGGTGCCGCGGCCTACCAGAACGGCGCCTGGAAGACGGCCTACCTGGTCATGGCCGCCTCGATGGCCGTCGGCGTGGTCACGGTACTGCTGTCGCCCGAGCCGGTGCCCGGCGCGCCGCCCAAGGCCCGCAGCGCCGCCGAGTGGCTGCGCAACGTGCTGGTCGAGCCCTTTGCCGATTTCATCCGCCGCTACAAGTGGCAGGCCGTGCTGATCCTCTCGCTGATCGCCATCTACCGCATCAGCGACGTGGTGATGGGCATCATGGCCAACCCGTTCTACGTGGACATGGGCTTCACCAAGGACGAGGTGGCCTCCGTCAGCAAGATCTACGGCGTGATCATGACGCTGGTGGGCGCCTTCGTCGGCGGCGTGCTGTCGATGCGCCTGGGCGTGATGCGCGTGCTGATGATGGGCGCCGTGCTCAGCGCGGCCAGCAACCTGCTCTTCGCCTGGCTGGCCACGCGCGGGCACGACCTGACGGCGCTGATCGCGGTGGTTTCGGCCGACAACCTGGCCGGCGGCATCGCCTCGGCGGCCTTCATCGCCTACCTGTCGAGCCTCACCAACATCAGCTACTCCGCCACGCAGTACGCCCTGTTCAGCTCGCTGATGCTGCTGCTGCCGAAGTTCCTGGCCGGCTACTCGGGCGCCTTCGTGGACGCCTACGGCTACAGCAGCTTCTTTGTCGGCACCGCCCTGCTGGGCGCGCCGGTGCTGGTTCTGGTGGCGCTGGCCTCGCGGCTGACGGCGACGGCAAGCCCCCAGGAGCGCCGATAGCGCCCGGCCGTATAGGAAACGGCCGACGCCGCGCCGGCCGCGCTGCTGTTAGGCTGTACCGGTATACATTCGTTTCTTTCAATATCCTTTCCTTCCCGTCGCGCCCCTGCCGTACGCCGCGCGCCGACCGACAGCCCAACACCCCTACAAGATCGTGCCGTCCAGAATCTCTCCTCTTCAGATAAGCGCCTACACGGCCACCAGCGCCGTCGGTGTCGGCAAGGAAGCGCTGGCCGACGCGCTCGCGCAGTCGCGCAGCGGGCTGCGCGCCAACGACTTCGGCGATGCGCCGCTGCCCACCTGGATCGGCCGCGTCGACGGGCTCGAGGAGGCCCGGCTGCCCGAGCCGCTCGCGCAATGGGACTGCCGCAACAACCGGCTGGCCTGGGTGGGCCTGCAGGCCGACGGCTTCATCGAGGCCGTGGCCGCGGCGCGCGAGAAGTACGGCGCCTCGCGCATCGCGCTCGTGCTGGGCACCTCCACCGCCAGCATCGGCGAGACCGAGCTGGCCTACACCCAGCTCGACGAGCAGGGCATGTTCCCGCCCTACCAGCGCCGCGCGGCAGTGCACACGCCGCACTCGCTGGCCATGTTCACGCAGCAACTGCTGGGCATCAGCGGGCCCAGCGAGACGATCTCCACCGCCTGCTCCTCCAGCGCCAAGGTGTTCGCGTCGGCCGAGCGGCTGATCCGCCTGGGCCTGGCCGACGCGGCCGTGGTCGGCGGGGCCGACACGCTGTGCGGCAGCGTGCTGTTCGGCTTCAACTCGCTCGAGCTCGTGTCCGCCGAGCCGTGCCGGCCCTTCGATGCCGACCGCAAGGGCATCAGCCTGGGTGAGGCCGCGGGCTTCGCGCTGGTGGAGCGCGTGCAGGCCGGCGCCGACGCGTCGCCGCTGCTCCTGCTGGGCTACGGCGAGGCGAGCGACGCGCACCACATGTCGACGCCGCACCCCGAGGGACTGGGCGCCGAGCGTGCGCTCGACGATGCGCTGGCGCGCGCCGGCCTCGCGCCCGAGGCGATCGACTACATCAACATGCACGGCACCGCGAGCCAGAAGAACGACGAGGTCGAGGGCGCGCTGGTGGCGCGCCGCTTCCCGGCGCGCACGCACGCCAGCTCGACCAAGGGCTTCATGGGCCACACGCTGGGCGCCGCGGGCATCGTCGAGGCCGTCATCAGCCTGCTGGCCATCGAGCGCGGCCTGATGCCCGGCACCGTCAACACGAAGACGCTGGACGAGGGCTTCGGCCCGCAGATCCGGCTGGAGCCGGCACGCGGCGAGGTGCGCTACGCGCTGAGCAATTCCTTCGGCTTCGGCGGCAACAACTGCTCGCTGGTTTTCGGCAAGGCGCAAGCATGAAGCTCGCCCCCAGGCTCCGCGCACTCCGTGTCGCTCCTCCGCCCTCCTTCCGGGGGCAACACCAGTGGCCCGGCAAAGCCGGTTCCACGGTGTTCCGCGAGAAGGCAATCCAATGACAACCACGACAAGCGCGCCCACCCGCCCCACCCTCTACATCGAAGGCCCCGCCTTCTGGACTCCCACGCTGCCCGGCTGGGACGCCGCGCGTGCGGCCTTCCGCGGCGAAGGCGCGCTGGCCGATCCGCCCGTGAAGCGGCCCTCGCCGCAGGTGCTGGCCCCGGCCGAGCGCCGCCGCGCGCCCGACACGGTGGCGCTGGCGCTCGAGGTGGCCGCGGCCTCCCTCGCCGCCTCGGGCCGCAACGCGGCGGACGTGCCCTGCGTGTTCACCTCGGCGCATGGCGACCTGGCGATCAACGACTACATGTGCAGCACGCTCGCGAACGACCCGAAGATGCTGTCGCCCACGAAGTTCCACAACTCGGTGCACAACGCGGCCGTCGGCTACTGGACCATCGGCACCGGCTGCACGGCGGCGAGCAACGCGGTCTCGGCCTTCGAGCACAGCTTCGCCTCCGGCCTGCTGGAGGCGGCGGTGCAGTCCGCCTGCGACCAGGAACCGGTGCTGCTGGTGGGCTACGACGCGCCGTCGGTGGGCGCCGTGACCTCGGTCACCGACAGCCGCGGCCTGCTCGCGGTGGCGCTGGTCATCGCCAGCGAGCCCAGCGAGCGCACCGTGGCGGTGCTCGACTGGTCGCTCGCCAGCGATGACGGCAAGGCGCCGGCGGCCACGCCGCCGCGCTCGGAAGCGGCGAAGTCGCTGGCCGAGATCAATCCCATGGCCCTGTCGCTGGGCCTCTTCGAATCGCTGGCCCATCTCGATGACGGCAGCGGCGACGGCGCGGGCACGCCGGTCGACCTGCCGGTTTCCGCGTCCCTGTCGCTGCGGCTGCAGTTGCGGCCGTTTGCGCGGGGCTGAGCCCACGGCCGCTACAACCGGCGCTATGCTTTTCGCAGCACGGCCGGTTGACAGGGGTTGCCGAGGTTTACCCAACTTTACGGAGCGTTCAAGCCCGCTTGCTCCCGGTGGACGACCATGAAGCGCATGAGCACCCCCCAACTCCTGATGATCGAAGACGACGCCCGCCTGGCGCAGATGGTGGGCGAGTACCTGACGCAGTCGGGCTTCGCTTTCAACCATGCCGGCGACGGCGCCACCGGGCTCGAGCAGCTGCAGCAGCATGCGCCCGACCTGGTGATCCTCGACCTGATGCTGCCGGACACGGACGGCCTCGAGGTCTGCCGCCGCATCCGCGCGCTGCCCGGTCCGCTGTCGAAGGTGTCGGTGCTGATGCTCACGGCCAAGGGCGACCCGATGGACCGCATCATCGGCCTGGAGATCGGTGCCGACGACTACCTGCCCAAGCCCTTCGAGCCGCGCGAGCTGCTCGCGCGCATCCGCGCCGTGCTGCGCCGCCGCTCCGAGAGCGCCACCGAGGCCGAGGCCTCGTCGGTGATGCGCTTCGGCACGCTGGAGATCGACCGCAACGCGCGCACCGTGTCGGTGGGCGGCGCGGTGGCCGACCTCACCTCCTACCAGTTCGACCTGCTGACCGCGATGGCCGAGCGCGCGGGCCGCGTGCTCACGCGCGACCAGATCATGGAAGCCGTGCGCGGGCGCGAACTCGAAGCCTTCGACCGCTCCATCGACGTGCACATGGGCCGCATCCGCGCCGCCATCGAGGTCGATGCGAAGAACCCCAAGCGCATCCTGACCGTGCGCGGCGTGGGCTACGTCTTCGCCAAGCAGCAGGACTGAAGCGGGAACGCAGGAAGGGTTCCGGCAGATGCTGCGCAACCTCTATTCGCGCCACCTCTACGTGCGCATCTGGCTCGCGGTGGTGGGCGGCGTGGTCATCCTCACGCTGATGGCCAACTGGATCGTGCGCGAGGCCGCCGAGGCCGAGCGCGAGCGGCTCGCGCCGGTGCCGCGCAACGTGGTGGTGCTGGACGCCCAGGACAAGCCCATCGGCGCGGGCACCGCGCTGCGCGTGCCGGGCCAGGGCCTGGAGTTCGACGTGACGCTCAGCGACGGCAAGGCCATCACGCTGCGCGTGGCGCCGCGCGAGCGGCCCACCGGCACCGGCGGCTTCGCGCCGTGGCGCACGCCCTTCGGGCTCGGCTGGATGATCGCGCTGGTGGGCGTGGCGGTGGCGCTGGGCGTGTACCCGATCGTGCGGCGCATCACGCAGCGGCTGGAGTCGCTGCAGCGCGGCGTGCAGCGCTGGGGCGAGGGCGACCTCTCGGTGCGCGTGACAGAAGAAGGGCAGGACGAAGTGGCTGATCTATCCAAACGATTCAACGCGTCGGCCGAACGCATCGAGCAGCTGGTGCGTTCGCACAAGTCGCTGCTGGCCAACGCATCGCACGAGCTGCGCTCGCCGCTCACCCGCATCCGCATGGGGCTGGAACTGATGGGCGAGCATCCGAGCCAGTCGGCGCGCGAGGAGATATCGCGCAACATCGGCGAGCTCGACCAGCTCATCGACGAGATCCTGCTGGCCAGCCGGCTCGACGCCAGGGAGGCCGACATGGGCACCATCGAGCCGGTCGACCTGACCGGCCTCGCGGCCGAGGAATGCTCGCAGGTCAACGCCGAACTCGACCTGGCCGAGGGCACCGACAACGCCAGCCTCACGGTGCCGGGCGTGTCGCGCCTGCTGCGCCGCGCCATCCGCAACCTGCTGGAGAACGCGCGCCGCTACGGCGCCGGCGAGATCGCGGTGGAACTCGGCAGCGCCAACGGCTATGCCACGGTGCGCGTGAACGACCGCGGCCCGGGCGTCCCGCCCGCCCTGCGCGAACGCATCTTCGAGCCCTTCTACCGCCTGCCCGGCGCCAGCGAGCGCAACGGCGGCGTGGGCCTGGGTCTGGCGCTGGTGAAGTCGATCGCCGAGCGGCACGGCGGCACCGTGCGCTGCGAGGACCGCCCCGGCGGCGGCGCCAGCTTCGTGATCCGCCTGCCGGCGGCCGCGCGCAGCCACTGACAACCCGTTCGCCGATGGTCCCTGCTCCATTCGGGGACGCTGCGGAACCGGCTTCGCCGGGCCGCAGGCGTCGCCCCCGGTGAGGGGTTGGCGCAGCGACACGAAGTGCGCGAAGCCCTGGGGGAGAGCCAGGTCAGGTTGGCTGCGGGGGCGCCAACCTAAAATCCCGCCCCTATGCAGAGATCGCACATCGTTCGGCCCGCGGCCATGTTCTGGGGGCTGGTGGTGTTCATGCCGGTCGGCGTCACCTATCTTTCGGCCATCGTGCTGCTGCTCACCATGCTGGTGGCAGGCGGCCTCGGCGAGCGCTATGCGCGGCTGCGCGCCAACCCGCTGTGGTGGCCGGTGATGGCCTACTTCGCATGGACCTTCATCGTGCTGGCCATCGGGCAGCACTATCCCGAGACCGGCTCCAACCTGTTCCACGGCATACGCATCGGCCTCACGATGCTGATGGCGATGGCGCTCACGCGCGAGGAGGCCGTCTGGGCGCTGCGCGGCTTCCTGCTGGTGGCGGCGCTGAACATCGTGCTGGTCATCGTCTTCTACGCGGTCGGCGGCTTCAACATCTGGTCGCCGCTGCGCGCGGTGGTGATGGAGGTGGGCAACAAGTCGATCAGCAATGCGCTGCTGTTCAGCGTGGTGGCCTCCACCGCCGCCGTATGGGGCATCGCGCAGATTGCCGCCCACAGGCCTCTGCGCGCCATTCCGGCGTTCGTGCTGATGCTCGGCCTGGGCCTGGTGGTGGCGCTGCCGCTGACCTCGCGCACCTCGGTGCTGGCGCTGCTGCTGGTGATCCCGGTGGTGTGCGTCCACCAGTGGCGCAACCACCTGAAGATGCTGGTGGGCGCGCTGGTGCTGGGTGCCGTGGTGATGGGCGCCGGGCTCTACCAGCTGCCGCAGCTGCAGCACAAGGTCGAAGTGGGTGTGCAGGAACTCGAGGAGGCGCAGGCCGGCGCGGTCTTCAAGGGCAGCTGGGCCATCCGCTACTACATGTACCGCGACACCGGCCTCATGATCGCCGACCGACCGCTCACCGGCTGGGGCATCGGCGGCTGGACCGACCAGTGGCACAAGCGCGGCCCCGCCCTGCTGGCCGACTCGAACATGCCGCACAACGACTTCCTGTGGGTCGGCGCGCAAGGCGGCCTGCCCGCGCTGCTGAGCCTGCTCTTCATCATGGTCGCCGCCGTCTGGCAGGCATGGAAGCGGCCCGACATCGCCGGCCGCTACGCGCTGGCCGCGACGCTGATCGCGCTGATCGCCTCGAGCGTGAACTCGGCCATGCGCGATGCGCAGATCGGCCTGGCGCTGCTGTTCATCTCGATGGTCTACCTGCGGCTCGCGCAGGAGAAGAACGATCCGAATCCGTGGCGCGGACTGCTCTCCTCGCGCCTGAAAGGCCTGGAGAGCCTGGAAAAAGACCCCGCCCGCCCGGCTGCCTGAAGAGGCATCGGACGGCCGGGGCCGTTCGGTTCAGCGGCGCTGGGGCTCGCCGGGCTCAGTGCCGCGCCGACACCGCCTCGCCGGCCTTCAGCCGGTACACCGTGCCGCAATACGGGCACTTGGCCTCGCCGGTGCGCGCCACGTCGAGGTAGACCTTCGGGTGGCTGTTCCAGAGCTTCATGTCGGCCTTGGGACTGGGGCAGAAAACGCCGCCCTGATGATTGAGCTCCTTGGCCAGGAGTTCGACTACTGCATTGGTGGACATGGGATCGTTCTCTTCTGCTCAGACTTTCGTGAGCCAGTGTGCGTACTTGGGATTCTTGCCGTTCACGATGTCGAAGAAGGCCGCCTGGATCTTCTCGGTGATCGGGCCGCGCGCGCCGCCGTCGCCGCGGTTGCCGATCTCGATGCGGTCGAGCTCGCGGATCGGCGTGACTTCTGCGGCCGTGCCGGTGAAGAAGGCTTCGTCGGCGACGTAGACCTCGTCGCGCGTGATGCGCTTCTGCACCAGCTCCAGGCCCAGGTCCTTGCAAACGTGCAGGATGGTGTTGCGGGTGATGCCGTTGAGCGCGCCGGCCGACAGGTCGGGCGTGTAGACCACGCCGCCCTTGACCACGAAGATGTTCTCGCCCGCGCCTTCCGACACGAAGCCGCTCGCGTCGAGCAGCAGCGCCTCGTCGTAGCCGTCGTCCAGCGCTTCCATGTTGGCCAGGATCGAGTTGGTGTAGTTGCTCACCGTCTTGGCCTGCGTCATCGTGATGTTGACGTGGTGGCGGGTGTAGCTCGAGGTCTTCACGCGGATGCCGCGCTTCATGCCCTCTTCGCCCAGGTAGGCGCCCCAGGACCAGGCCGCGACCATGGCGTGCACCTTGTTGCCCTTGGGGCTCACGCCCAGCTTCTCGGAGCCGATCCAGATCAGCGGGCGCAGGTAGCAGCTCTCGAGCTTGTTCTCGCGCACCACCTGCTTCTGGGCCTCGTTGAGCTGCTCCTGCGTGAAGGGGATCTTCATGCGCAGGATCTTGGCGCTGTTGAACAGGCGCTCGGTGTGCTCGGCCAGGCGGAAGATCGCGGTGCTGCCGTCGGCCGTCTTGTAGGCGCGCACGCCCTCGAAGGCGCCGCAGCCGTAGTGCAGCGTGTGGCTCAGCACGTGGATCTTGGCGTCGCGCCAGTCCACGAGTTCGCCGTCCATCCAGATCTTGCCGTCACGGTCGTCCAGCGAGGGGGGGATCGAGCTCATTTCCTGATTCCTTTGGGATCGGTGTGGGGGTGCGACAGGAAGGGAAGTCGCAAAAGCTTGCGATTTTACGGCGCCGGGCCGAACAGGCTGCCCGACAATGGCCGGCTGTCCAAACCGTTGGAAAAAGGGTTTCCGTGTCCGTATTCAAGAACGTCATCGTCTATCGCATCGAACCCGCCTGGTCCCAGACACTGGCCGAGGCGGAGGAAGGCCTGGGCAGGCAGCGCTTCGAGCCCTGCGGCCCCTCGCAGGAGAAGTCCGCCGGCTGGATCGAGCCGCGCGGCGAAGCCAACGGCCCATTGATCGAATCCATCGACGGCCAGTGGCTGGTCGAATACATGATCGAGAGCAAGCAGGTGCCCGGCTCGGTCGTGCGCCGCAAGGTCGACGAGCGCTGCGCCCACATCGAGGCCACCACCGGCCGCAAGCCCGGCAAGAAGGAAAAGAAGGAGCTCAAGGAAGACATCACCCTGGAACTGCTGCCCATGGCCTTCACGCGCACCGCCCGCGTGACCGTGTGGATCGACAAGGCCGAGAACCGCCTGGTGATCAACACCGGCAACGCCTCGCGCGCCGACGAAGTGGTCACCAGCCTCGTGAAGTCGCTCGACGGCTTCGCGGTGGCCCTCATCAACACCCAGGTCGAGCCTGCCGCCGCCATGGCCAACTGGCTGCTCACGCAGGAGCCGCCGGCCGGCTTCACCATCGACCGCGAGTGCGAGCTCAAGGCCAGCGACGACTCCAAGGCCGTGGTGCGCTACGCCAAGCACCCGCTGGACATCGACGAGGTGAAGCAGCACATCACCGACGGCAAGCGCCCCACCCGCCTCGCGCTGACCTGGGACGACCGCGTGTCCTTCGAGCTCACGCACGGCCTGCTGATCCGCAAGATCGCCTTCCTCGAAGGCACGGGCGACGGCGCGGCCGGCGGCAAGAAGGAAGACAACTTCGACGCCGACGTGGCCATCGCCACGGGCGAGCTGGGCCAGCTGGTGCCCGCGCTGCTCGATGCGCTGGGCGGCGAGGCGGCTTTCTCTGCAGCAGCGCCGGACGAAACACCCAAGCCCGCTGCTGCAGCCGCGCCCACGACGACCGTGCCGGCCGATGCGCCCGAGGAAGAAGACGCGCCGTTTTAGGTCTTAGATCAAGGCGCACCGAAGGCGTGAGGAAGCCGTAGCGAGCAGCCCCAGCTTGCGTCGAGGACCGGAACCGTACTTGCGTGCGGTGAGGACCGCAGATGCGAGACCGGGTTGCGCAGCAGGTTTGTTCACGTCTTCGCCAGGTAGGTCTGCGCCAGGCGCACCCAGCAGGCGGCACCCAGCGGCAGCACTTCGTCGTTGAAGTCGTAGCCGGGGTTGTGGACCATGCAGCCGCCGAATTCGCCCTCGCCGTTGCCCAGCAGCAGGTAGCAGCCCGGCAGTTCGGAGAGCATCCAGGCGAAGTCCTCGCTGCCCGAGAAACCCTTGGGCGCCTGCCTGACGACGTTCTCCTCGCCCACCAGCTCGGCGCACACCTGCGCCGCAAGCTCGGTCTCGGCGGCGGTGTTGACCACCGGCGGCACGAGCTGGCGATAGTCGATCTCGGCTTCCACGCCGTGCGCCTGCGCGGTGAGGCTCACGATCTCGCGGATGCGCTGCTCGACCAGCGCGCGCGTTTCGGGCCGCGCCGCGCGCACGTTCAGGCCCAGCGACACCGACTGAGGGATCACGTTGTGCGTGGCACCGCCGCGGATGAAGCCGACCGACACCACCGCCGTGTCGTCGGGCGCCACGTTGCGCGCCACCACCGTCTGCAGGGCCGTCACCACCGCCGCGGCGGCCGCGACCGGGTCGCGCGCGCGGTGCGGCATGGCGCCATGCCCGCCCACGCCCTTGATGGTCACGTCGGCCACGTCGGACGACAGCGTGACCGGGCCTTCGATCGCCATCATCGTGCCCACCGGCACGCCGGGCGCGTTGTGCAGCGCGTAGACCGCGTCGCAGGGGAAGCGCTCGAACAGGCCGTCCTCGATCATGGCGCGCGCGCCGCAGAGGTTTTCCTCATCGGGCTGGAAGATCAGGTTCAGCGTGCCGTCGAAGTTGCGCGCCTTTGCCAGCGCCCTGGCCGCTGCCACCAGGATGGCCGTGTGGCCGTCGTGCCCGCAGGCGTGCATGCGCCCGGCGTTGCGGCTGGCGTACGGCAGGCCGGTGGCCTCGGTGATGGGGAGCGCGTCCATGTCGGCGCGGATGCCCAGGCGGCGCGTCCCGCTGCCGAGCCTGAGCTGCGCCACGATGCCGGTGCGGCCGATGCCGGTGTGCACCTCGTAGCCCCAGCTGCGCAGCAGGTTCGCGACCAGCTCGCTGGTGGCGTTCACCTCGAAGCCGAGCTCGGGGTTGGCGTGGATCTGCCTGCGGATGTCGACGAAGGCCTGCGTGTCGACGTCGGCCTGCGGCAGCAGGCGCGACAGGAGCTTGTGGGTCTGGGGGCTGAGTTGGCGGGTCATTCGTGGAGCTTCCTGCTTGTGATCGTCGTGAGGTTCATGCCGCCTTGCGTTCGCGCAGGCTCAGCAGCGCGCAGAGGCTGATCACCCCGCAGGCCATCATGTAGAAGGCCGGCGAGAGGGGGTTGCCGGTCTTGGCGAGCAGCCAGGTCACGATGAACTGCGAGGAGCCGCCGAACACCGTCACGCCCACGCTGTAGATCACCGAGATGCCGCTGGCGCGCACGCCGGCCGGCAGCATCTCCAGCAGCATCAGGAACATGGGCGTGGTGCCGATGTTCACGCTCGCGGTGAGCAGCGCAGAGAGTGCCAGCACCAGCGGCACGCTCGGGTACTGCCCGATGAGCCAGAACACCGGGTACACCGCGATCGCGCTGAAGAGCAGCGAGCCGACCACCAGCGGCTTGCGGTTCGGCAGCCGGTCGGCCAGCCGGCCCGCCACCAGCGACACCGCGAACAGCGTGATGCCCGTGACGCAGCCCGACAGCAGCGAGAGCGATGGCGGCATGTGCAGCACGCGGATCATGTAGGTGGGCATGAAGAACACCACGAGGTACATCGTGGCCGTGCCTGCCGTGGTCGCCAGGATGCCCTTGAGCACCAGTCCGCCGTGCTCGCGCAGCAGCCGGCCCATGGGGCTCGATTCGTGGCTCTCGGCGACATGCGTTTCCTCCAGGTGCGAGCGGATGTAGAGCCCCACCGGCGCGATCAGCAGCCCCAGCAGGAATGGCAGCCGCCAGCCCCAGCTCTCCAGCGAGGCCTGCGGCAGCGCGGCATACAGCGCGGCGCCGGTGAGTGCGCCCAGCAGCGCCGACACGCCCTGGCTCGCGAGCTGCCAGCTCACGCGGAAGCCGCGGCCCTTCACGCCGCCCGCCTCCATCAGCATCGACGTGGCAGCGCCCACCTCGCCGCCGAGCGAGAAGCCCTGCAGCAGCCGGCCCGCGAGGATCATCAGCGAGCCGAACACGCCGGCCGATGCATACGGCGGCGCGAACGCGATGCACAGCGTGCCGAGCACCATCAGGCCGATGGTCAGCGTCATCGCGGCCTTGCGGCCCTTGCGGTCGGCGTAGTTGCCGATGATCACGCCGCCCAGCGGCCGCATCACGAAGCCGATGCCGAAGGTGGCGACGGCCAGCAGCAGCGAACCGTAGGGGCTGTCGGAGGGGAAGAACAGCTTGCCGATCAGCAGCGAAAAGAAGCTGTAGACGGTGAAGTCGTACATCTCCAGCGCGTTGCCCAGCGAGCAGGCGGCGATCAGGCGGAACTGGCTCTGCTTTGCCTTGCCGTGCACCGCGGCGCCAGTTGAAGAAGAGCCCAGGATCGGGCTTGCGGGCAATGCGGCTTCGCTCATTTAATGTCACTCCAACGTACAGGTTGCGGTGGGCCTCCGCATCGACCGTCGGCCCGTTCGCGGCGGAGTATTCAGGCAAAGCGCTGCGGCGAAGAATCACAAATTTTCATGCTGATAACCAAACGGCATCCCCGTCATAAACAGGCGCCCGAAGCCATCGGGACAAGCCCCAGGAAGCCACTTTTCGAAAGCGCCGCACCACGATGAAGCTGCAACAGTTGCGCGTACTGCTGGCCGTGGCGCAGCACGGCAGCATCCACGAGGCCTCCCGCAGCCTGCACACCACCCAGCCTGCGCTGTCGAAGACCATCTCGGAGCTGGAGCGCGAGCTCGGCGTCACGCTGATGTCGCGCTCCACGCGCGGCGTGAGCCTCACGGCCTACGGCGCGGCGCTGGTCAAGCGCGCGAGCGTGGTCGAGCAGGAGCTGCGGCATGCGCTGGAAGACATCGAGGCGATCCGCGGGCACGACGAGGCGCAGCTCAACATCGGCTTCACCGCCGTGGCCTCCAGCGGCCCGCTGCCCGATGCGATGGCCTCGTTCCGCAGGCGCTTTCCGAACGTGGCGCTGCGCGGCTTCGAGCTGCGGCCGCAGCAGATCTTCGAGGGCCTGCGCGAAGGCCGGCTCGACCTGGGGCTGGTCTCCACCTGCAACGGTCCGGGCACCAACGCGTTCCAGTGGGAGCCGCTGTTCTCGGTGGCCATGCACCTGTCGGTGCGCGCCGGCCATCCGCTGCGGCGCGTGCGCAGGCTGCAGCCGCTGGTGGACGCCGACTGGCTGGTGCTCGACCCCATCGACGATGCGGGCAGCCCGCTGGTGAGCATGATGAACATGCACGGGCTGGAGATGCCCAGGCGCATGGTGCACAGCGCCTCGAACCTGCTGGGCCTGCAGCTGGCCACGCAGACCGACCTGATCAGCATGTGGTCGGACTTCGTGTTCCACGGGGCGGGGCCGCTGCGGCTGCAGCCGCACCTGCTGGAGAAGCTGCCGATCACCGACGAGTTGCCGGACTTCGACGTGTTCCTGGTCTACCGCTCGGCCGACCTGATGACGCACGCATGCGCCGAGTTCGCTAAGGAGGCGCGGCACCAGGCGAAGGCCAATCCGCCCTGGCGGCAGCCCGGGCGCAAGGGGAGCGCAGCCTAGGCCGCGGTGTTGTTGCCCTCGTCGTCGGCCGGCGTCTCGGGGCGGGTGAGGGTCCAGCTCTGCAGCTTGCCGCCGTTGAACACGGTGTCGACATACGAGCCGCCGCCGTCGGTCCAACGGTAGTGCTCAGGCTGTTCGTCCTTGGGCGAGCGCAGTTCGCCGAGGGCGCGCGTCATCGCGATCACGTGCATCAGCGTCACGCCCGGCTTGAGCTTGGCGTTGAGCATCACGGCGCTGGCCACGTAGCCCACGGGCCGCTCGGCCGCTCGCTTGAGCACCTGCATGGCGCGGTTGAAATGGAGCAGCAGGAACATCACGATCGCGCCGCCGGCCAGGGCGACACCGCCCCATCCACCCGCGCGCCAGGCCAGCGCCATGACGACGATGGCGCCCAGAGGCAATAGAAAGTTCTTGAAATTCATGGCGCGCATTGTCGCCGCCCCTCGAGTGCCCCTTCGAAGTAGCCACCCCGACTACCGCAAGGGGCGAAAAACGGTACTCGGCTTCAAAAGCGATCCGCACCGGCGCATCGGCAGGCACATTTCGCCGCACGGGCATCTGCCCGGGCCACCGAAAAGCGTATGACCATTCCGCGCTCCGTCACATTCGTTCGTCTCACCCTCGCCGCCACGCTCACGGCCGCCGCGCTCAGCGGCTGCTACGTCGTGCCGCTCGGGCAACCCGCTCCGGCAGCGCCGCCTTCGCAGGCCTACGCCGTCGCACCGGGCCCGGTCGCACAGACATTCGCCGCGCGGCTGTATCCGTCGAATGCCGAAGCCTCGCGCTACGGCGTCGTCGCCGGCACCGTGACCAACGACATGAACGGCCGCGGCCACTTCAACGCGCAGATCGGTGGAGAACAGTTTCAGGGAGAGGCAACCCGGGTCGCCGGCTCGCGGGTCAACGGCGTGGCGAACGCCACCGGCAGCCGCGGCGGCAACCTGAGTTGCCAGTATTCGATGAATTCGGCCACGCTGGGCAGCGGCCAGTGCGTGCTCAACAGCGGGCCGGCGTTCACGATGCACATCGGGGGATAGGGAGGGTAGGCCCGGCGCGCCATCGCGCGCCGGGTCATTTTTTCCCAGTTTCAGTCGAGGCGGCGGACGACGTCCATCGCCTCCTCGATGCGGTCCACGGCGTGGATCGTCAGCCCTTCGATTTCCTTCGCGCCCTTTTTGGGCGCGTTCGCCTTCGGCACCACCGCCACGCTGAAGCCCAGCTTGGCGGCCTCGCGCAGACGCTCCTGCCCGCGCGGCGCGGGGCGCACCTCGCCGGCCAGGCCCACTTCGCCGAATGCGATGAAGCCCTTGGGCATGGGCTTGCCGCGCAGGCTCGAGGTGATGGCCAGCATCACGGCCAAATCGGCCGCGGGCTCGCTGATGCGCACGCCGCCCACCGCGTTCACGAACACGTCCTGGTCCATGCACGCCACGCCCGCGTGGCGGTGCAGCACCGCCAGCAGCATCGCGAGGCGGTCGCGGTCCAGGCCCACCGAGAGGCGGCGCGGGCTGGGCCCGCCGTTGTCGACCAGCGCCTGGATCTCCACCAGCATCGGGCGCGTGCCTTCCAGCGTGACGAGCACCACGCTGCCCGGCACCGGCTCGGCATGCTGGCTCAGGAAGATCGCGCTCGGGTTGGTTACGCCCTTCAGGCCGCGCTCGGTCATGGCGAACACGCCGATCTCGTTGACCGCGCCGAAGCGGTTCTTGATGGCGCGCACGAGACGGAAGCTCGAATGCGTGTCGCCCTCGAAGTACAGCACCGTGTCGACCATGTGCTCGAGCACGCGCGGGCCGGCGAGCGCGCCCTCCTTCGTGACGTGGCCCACCAGCACCACGGCCGTGCCGCTGGTCTTGGCGAAGCGCGTGAGGTGCGCGGCGCATTCGCGCACCTGCGCGACGGAACCGGGCGCCGAGGTCAGCTGGTCGGAATACACGGTCTGGATCGAGTCGATCACCGCGATGGCCGGGCGCGTGGCGTCGAGCGTGGCGATGATCTTCTCGAGCTGGATCTCGGCCAGCACCTGCACCTGCGAGTGGTCGAGGCCCAGCCGCCTGGAGCGCAGCGCCACCTGCGAGCCGCTCTCCTCGCCGGTGACATAGAGCGCGTTCTGCCCTGCGTGCTGCAGCGCATCGACCGCCTGCAGCAGCAGCGTCGACTTGCCGATGCCCGGGTCGCCGCCGATCAGCGTGACGCCGCCCGAGACGATGCCGCCGCCCAGCACGCGGTCGAGCTCGTCGATGCCGGTGGGCGTGCGCGCGACGTCGGTCGCCTCGATCTCCGAAAGGGTCGCGAGTTCCGATGCACCCGCGAGCGATGCGAACTGGGTGCCGAAGCGGTTGTTGGCGGGCCCGCTGCCCGCGCCCGCGACCTGCTCGACGAGCGTGTTCCATGCGCCGCAGCTGGGGCATTTGCCCAGCCACTTCGGGCTGGTGCCGCCGCATTCGCTGCAGACGAAAAGTGATTTGTCCTTGGCCATCCTTCGAGTGTAGGTGGCCGTGCGCGGCGCATCGTCAGTCGTTGGCCTGGAAGTTCACCGCCTTCATGACGGCCGCCCATCGCGCGGTGTCCTCGCGCATGGTCTTCAGCAGCGCCTCGGGACCGTCACCGACCGGGTACATGCCGTTCTGCAGCAGCTGCTGGCGTACCTCGCGCGAGTTCACCGCGCGCGTGAACTCGTCGCGCAGCTGGTCGAGCACCGGCTTCGGCGTCTTCTGCGGCGCGTAATAGGCGAACCAGGCAGTCGCCACCACGTCCTTGAACCCGCTCTCGACGAAGGTGGGCAGGTTCGGCATCAACGGCGAGCGCTTCTCGCCGCTGGTGGCGAGCACCTTCACGCGGCCGCCGGGCACCATCTGCAGCGCGCCGCCCACGGTGTCGAAGTAGGCGGGCACGGTGCCGCCCATCACGTCCTGGCGCGCCGGCGTGGAGCCGCGATAGGGCACGTGCACCATCGACAGCCCCGCCGCGCGGTTGAGCATCTCGCCGAGGAAGTGCGAGGGCGTGCCTGCGCCGTACGACGCGAAGCTCACCCCGCCCGGCTGCTTCCTGGCCCAGGCGATGAATTCGGCCACCGTGTTGGCCGGCACGTCCTTGTGCACCACCAGCGCGAGCTCGAAGCGGGCCGCGTTGATGATCGGCTGGAAGTCCCTGATCGGGTCGTAGCTCAGGTTCTTGTACGCGCTCGGGAACATGGTCATCATGCTCGCGGCACCCAGCAGCAGCGTGCGGCCGTCGGGCGCGGCGGTCTTCACTGCCTCGACCGCAATGCGCCCTGCGGCGCCCGAGCGGTTGTCGACGATGAGCGGGCCGAGCGACTCGCGCACTTCCTGCGCGATGGCGCGCGTGAGCACGTCCTGCGTGCCGCCGGCGGGCACGCCGATCAGCACGCGCACCGGCGTGCCGCGCGGGATGGTCTGCTGCTGGGCCTGCACCGCCACGGACATCGGCGCGAGGGCCATGCCGCCGAGCGCTGCCAGCATGCGGCGGCGCCCTGGAAGCTGCAGGGAGTGCGGGTCTGTCGTCATCTGTCTTGTCTCCGTTGCTTGCTGTCTGCGCAGCGCCATGGGTCGCGGCCACTGTAGAGCGCCGACAATTGGTTCATCTAATCAATCATTGCCCGGGCAAACCCCTATGCCGATGCACGCGCAGCCCCGCACGCTCGACGACCTGCTGCTCTACCGCACCAGCCGGCTCCTGTCGGTGGCGGGCAGCATGGTGATCCGGCTGTGCGAGGGCCGCTTCGGCATCACGCGGCGCGAATGGCGCCTCATCGCCACGCTCGCGGGGCACGGTGCGCTGGGCTCGTCGCAGCTGGCCGAGCATGCGCAGCTCGACCGGGCACGCACCTCGCGCGCGGTGAGCTCGCTGGTCGACAAGGGCCTGGTCTCGCGCGAGCAGCCCGCGGGCGACCGCCGCCACGTGCGCCTGCGGCTGACCGCGCGAGGCACGAAGCTCCATGCGGAGCTCTATCCGCTGGTCTGCGCGATCAACACCGAGCTGCTCGGCGTGCTGAGGACCGACGAAGTGGCGCTGCTCGACGACATGCTGCAGCGCCTGCACGCGCGCGGAGAGGCGATGGTGGCTGCCGCGGCCGACCTCCCCAAGGCCGACCGGCGCCGCCGCGAGACATCCGCCGCGCGCTGAAGCCCGCCGCACGGCTCATCCGTGCATACCCTAGGTTTGCGAATCGATCGCGCAATCGGCTAGGAAAGCGGCGACGATTCATTTAACATGTTAAGTAATTTCGGAAGAGACAAGCCTTGAGCACCACATTCACTCATCGCAACCTGCCGCGGCTGCTGCTGCAGGCGCGCGAGGCCGTGATGGCCCACACGCGGCCCAGCCTGCGCGAGCACGCGCTGTCCGACCAGCAGTGGCGCGTGCTGCGCGTGCTGGGCGAGCACGGCGCGGTCGACACCGGCCGCGTGGCGCGCGAGGCGTTCATCCTCGGGCCCAGCCTCACCGGCGTGCTCGCGCGCATGGAGCGCGACAACCTCATCACCCGTTCGCGCGATCCGGCCGACCAGCGCCGCACCGTGGTCGAGGCCACGCCGCACGGCATGAAGCTGGTGAAGCGGCTCGGAACCAGCATCGAGGCGCACTACGACTGGATGGAAAAGTCCCTCGGCAAGGCCAAGCTCGCGCAGCTCTACGGGCTGCTCGACGAACTCATCGCACTGGAGCAACCCTCGCCATGAGCAGCACTCCCCATTTCCTGCCCACGGGCACGGTGTACGGCAGCCTGCTCAACTTCCGCGCGGAGGTGGAGGCGCTCGTGCCGCAGATGACGCAGCCGCCCTACAAGGCCCCGCCGAAGGCGCCGGTGCTCTACGTGAAGACGGCCAACACCTGGAGCCCGAACGGCAGCGCCATCATGGTGCCGGCCGGCGTACCTGAAGTCGAAGTCGGCGCGAGCATCGGCATGGTGATCGGCGCAGAGGGCGACGTCGAAGGCTTCGTGCTGATGAACGACCTGTCGATCCCGCACGCGAGCTTCTTCCGCCCGCCGGTCAAGTTCAAGTGCGTCGACGGCTTCCTCGGCATCGGCCCCGTGCTGCGCGACGCGCAGGAAGTGGCCGATCCCGCGGGCTTTCGCGTCGAGGTTCGCATCAACGGCGAGCTGAAGCAGTCGCTCGACTTCTCGCAGCTTGTGCGACCTGCGCAGCAGTTGCTCGCCGACGTCGGCGAATTCATGACGCTCGCGCACGGCGACGTGCTGATGCTCGGCTGCGGCCCCGACCGCCCGCTGGCACGTGCGGGCGACCGCATCGACATCTCCGCACCGGGGTTCGAGACCCTGAGCAACACGCTGGTGAAGGAAGCCACGGCATGAAGCACGCACGCGTCATCTTCGAAGGCCGCGAGCACACCGGCACCAGCCACGAGTTCGACGGCCGTCCCGACGCCGCGGTGCGGCTGGACGACGGCCGCGTCGTGCCGCAGGAGCAGCTGGTGTGGCTGCCGCCGCTCGCGCCCACCTCGCGCCCGCGCACCATCCTCGCGCTGGGCCTCAACTACGCCGACCATGCCAAGGAGCTGGAGTTCAAGGCGCCCGAGGAGCCGCTGGTGTTCGTCAAGGGCCAGAGCACGCTCATCGGCCATCGCCAGCAAACGCACCGCCCTGCCGGCGTGCAGTTCATGCACTATGAATGCGAGCTCGCCATCGTGGTCGGCAGGACCGCGAGGAACGTGAAGCGCGAGGACGCCTACGACTTCATCGGCGGCTACACGGTGGCCAACGACTACGCCATCCGTGACTACCTCGAGAACTGGTATCGCCCCAACCTGCGCGTGAAGAACCGCGACACCTGCACGCCGCTGGGCCCGTGGTTCGTGGACGCGGCCGACATCGCCGACCCGATGTCGCTCGCGCTGCGCACCACCGTGAACGGCACGGTCACGCAGCAAGGCAACACGCGCGACATGATCTTCGACGCGCCCTTCCTCATCGAGTACTTCAGCCGATTCATGACGCTCTCGCCGGGCGACCTGATCCTCACCGGCACGCCCGACGGCGTGGTCGACTGCAGGCCGGGCGACGTGGTCGTCACCGAGATCGAGGGGGTGGGCGCGCTGGTCAACACCATCGCGGCCGCCTGAGCTTGCGCGTCACCTGCCCGCCGCTTCGGCACGCACCGCGACGCTCCTTCCTTTCATTGCCACATCCACAACCAGATCAGCGGAGACAACACGACATGATCACCGGCAGAAAGCTCCTCCAGTCCACCGCGGCCGCGCTGGCCCTGGCCGTCTCGGCCGTGGCCCTCGCGCAGACCGCCTACCCCGCCAAGCCCGTGCGCTGGGTGGTCGGCTACCCGGCCGGCGGCGGCACCGACTTCCTCGCGCGCACCGTGGGCGCGCAGGTCTCGCAGCAGCTGGGCCAGCCGGTGCTGGTGGACAACCGCCCCGGAGCAGGCGCGATCATCGCGTCGGAGAACGTGGCGCGCTCGCCGGGCGACGGCTACACCGTGTTCTCCGCCGACAACGGCGTGCTGGTCTACAACCCCGCGCTCTACAAGAAGCTGCCCTACGACGCGGAGAAAGACTTCGCGCTCGTCGGGATGATGGGCCGCTCGCCGCTCATCATCACCGCCGCGCCCAACGCGGGCATCGCCGATGCGAAGGCGCTGCTGGCCGCGCTCAAGGCCTCGCCCGGCAAGTACAGCATCGCGACGCCGGGCACCGGCAGCCCGCACCACCTCGCCTACGAACTGTTCCAGCGCGAGGCCGGCGTATCGATGCTGCACGTGCCCTACAAGGGCGGCGCCCCCGCCCTGCAGGACCTGATGGGCGGCCAGGTCGCGCTGATGATGCTCGACCTGCCCAGCGGCGTGAGCGCGATCAAGGCCGGCAAGGTGATCCCGCTGCTGGCCATGTCGGGCGAGCGCGTGCCGCAGCTGCCCAACGTTCCCACGGCCAAGGAGCTCGGCTTCGCCAACGTCGAGGCCTACACATGGCAGGGCCTCGTGACGCCCGCGGCCACGCCCAAGGAAGTGCAGGCGAAGCTGGGCAGCGAGCTGCAGAAGGCCATGGCCGACGCCGGCGTGAAGCAGAAGCTCTACGACGCCGGCTGGGAGGCACGCCCCGCCGAAGCCGCCGAAATGACGCGCTACGCCGATTCGGAGCGCAAGAAGTGGCACGCCCTCATCAAGGCGCGCGACATCAAACTGGACTGACAGATCCGGACCCTTTTTGGACCTTTTCCATGCAACAGATCGACCATCTCATCGGCGGCAAGTCCGTCAAGGGCTCGGACTACTTCGAGACCGTCAATCCCGCCACGCAGGAAGTGCTGGCCGAAGTCGCCTCGGGCGGCGAAGCCGAGGTCAACGCCGCGGTGGCCGCCGCGAAGGAAGCCTTTCCCAAGTGGGCCGGCATGCCCGCGCCCGAGCGCGCGAAGCTCATCCGCAAGCTCGGCGACCTCATTGCGAAGAACGTGCCCGAGATCGCGCAGACCGAGACCAACGACTGCGGCCAGGTCATCGCGCAGACCGGCAAGCAGCTGGTGCCGCGCGCGGCCGACAACTTCTACTACTTCGCCGAGATGTGCACGCGCGTGGACGGACACACCTACCCCACGCCCACGCACCTGAACTACACGCTGTTCCATCCGGTGGGCGTGTGCGCGCTCATCAGCCCGTGGAACGTGCCCTTCATGACGGCCACCTGGAAGGTCGCGCCCTGCCTGGCCTTCGGCAACACCGCCGTGCTGAAGATGAGCGAGCTCTCGCCGCTGACGGCCGCGCGCCTGGGCGAACTGGCGCTGGAAGCCGGCATTCCGCCCGGCGTGCTGAACCTGGTGCACGGCTACGGCAAGGAAGCCGGAGAGCCGCTGGTGAGCCACCCCGACGTGCGCGCCATCTCGTTCACCGGCTCCACGGCCACCGGCAACCGCATCGTGAAGAGCGCGGGCCTGAAGAAATTCAGCATGGAGCTCGGCGGCAAGAGCCCCTTCGTGATCTTCGAGGACGCCGAACTCGACCGCGCGCTCGATGCGGCCGTGTTCATGATCTTCAGCAACAACGGCGAGCGCTGCACGGCCGGCTCGCGCATCCTGGTGCAGCAGTCGATCTACGCCGACTTCGCCGCGAAGTTCGCGGAGCGCGCGAAGCGCATCACGGTGGGCGACCCCCTGGACGAGAAGACCATCGTCGGCCCGATGATCTCGCAGGCCCACCTGGCCAAGGTGCGCAGCTACATCGAGCTGGGCCCGAAGGAAGGCGCGACGCTGCTGTGCGGCGGGCTGGACGCCCCGTCGAACCTGCCCGAGCGGGTGAAGAAGGGCAACTACGTGGTGCCCACCGTCTTCGCCGACGTCGACAACCGCATGAAGATCGCACAGGACGAGATCTTCGGACCCGTCGCCTGCCTCATTCCGTTCAAGGACGAGGCGCACGCCATCGAGCTGGCCAACGACATCCAGTACGGCCTCTCCAGCTACGTGTGGACCGAGAACATCGGCAAGGCGCACCGCGTGGCCGCCGCCGTGGAAGCCGGCATGTGCTTCGTCAACAGCCAGAACGTACGCGACCTGCGCCAGCCCTTCGGCGGCACCAAGGCCTCGGGCACCGGCCGCGAAGGCGGCACCTGGAGCTACGAAGTGTTCTGCGAGCCGAAGAACGTGGCGGTGTCGCTGGGCTCGCATCACATTCCGCACTGGGGCGTGGCGTGAGCCACGATCCAACAGCCGTGCAGAGGCGTGGCGTGAGCCACGATCCAACAGTCGTGCAAGGGCGTGGCGCGAGCATGCAACGCCGCACGCTGCTGCAAGGCGCGGCCGCCCTCGCGGCCCTGCCCTCGCTCGCACGCGCGCAGGGCACATGGCCCGCCAAGCCGATCCGCGTGATCGTGCCCTTCACACCCGGCGGCACCACCGACTTCGTCGCACGCCTCGTCGGCACGGAGCTGTCGAAGACGCTGGGCCAGCCGGTCATCGTCGACAACAAGCCCGGCGCGGGCACGGTGATCGGCGTCGACGCCGCGGCCAAGGCCGCGCCCGACGGCTACACCTTCGTCTGCGTGGCCAACAGCTTCACGGCCAACCAGACGCTGATCCGCAAGCTGCCCTACGACACGCAGAAGGACCTGCGCCCGGTCGCGCTCATGGGCATGTCCGAGCACGTGCTGGCCACGCATCCGGGCAGCGGCCTGAAGACGCTGGCCGACCTGCGCAACGCCGCCAAGGCGAAGCCCGGCACGCTGAGCTTCGCTTCCTTCGGCAACGGCACCTCGGCCCATCTCTCGGGCGAGATGCTCAGGCTGCAGATGGGGCTGGACATCGTGCACGTGCCCTACAAGGGCCAGGGCCCCGCGCTCACCGACCTGCTCGGCGGGCAGGTGACGATGATGTTCGGCAACTGGCCCGAGTTCCGCGGCCACATCCAGAGCGGCAAGCTGGTGGCGCTGGGCATGGCGACCGCCCAGCGCTCGCAGTACGCACCGTCCATACCCACACTGGCCGAACAGGGCGTGGCCATCGAGTCCAATTCGTGGAACGGACTGCTGACGCCCGCCGGCACGCCCGACGCCGTCGTGCAGCGCATGAACGCCGAGGTGAACCGCGCGCTCGCGGGCCCTGCAGTGGCCGATGCCTTCCAGAAGGGCGGCATCGCGTCGCTGTCGGGCACGCCGGAGCGCTTCGCGGCCTTCATCCAGAGCGAGATCGCGAAGTACGCCGAGGTGATCCGCAAGGCCAACATCCAGATCGAAGGCTGAACCATGAGCCTCTATGCGATGCAGAAATTCCTCTTCGCGCTCAACCGCGAGCCCGAGGTGCAGCGCCGCTATGCCGAGGGCGGCGAGACGCGCGCGGCACTGCTGGGCGCCTACGACTTCACCGAGGAGGAACGCGAGGCCATCGACACCGGCGACATCGGCAAGCTCTACGTGCTCGGCTGCAACGGCCAGCTGCTGATGCACTTCGCGCCGCTGCTGGGCATTCCGTGGGCCGACTACCTCGAGGCCATGCGCGAGGGCGTGCGCAAGTACGGCCCGGTGCGCGCGGGCATCTACGCAATGACAACGGGCACGGACGAAAAGGTGGCAGGAATATGAAGACCCCCACGCTCCCCACTTCGTGTGGTTCGCTGCCCCCCGAGGGGGCGCTCGATGCCCTTCGGGCGGCCGGGCGGGCATCGATATGAGCCTCGTATTCGCAGGCGTGTGCAGCCACGCCCCCGGCATCACCGGCCGCGCGCATCTTGCCGACCCGGCCGTGAAGGACGAGTTCCACGCGCAGTTCCATCGCTTCGGCGAGGCGATGCGCGCGACGAAGCCCGACGCGGTGATCGTGATCGCCGCCGAGCACTTCGCGAACTTCTTCATGAACAACATGCCGGCCTACGCGATCGGCATGGCCGACAGCTACGAAGGCCCGATCGAAGACCCGAAGTGGCTGGGCATCGAGAAGCACCGCATCCCCGGCGACGCCGCGCTGTCGCAGCGGCTGATCCGCGAGGTGATGCAGACGGTGGACGTGGCCTACGCGGAGGAGTGGAAGTTCGACCACGGCATCATGGTGCCGCTGAATTTCCTCACGCCTGCGTTCGACACCAAGGTCATTCCCGTGAACATCAACTGCCAGGGCCCGCCGCTCACGCCGCTGCACCGCGCGTGGGCCTTCGGCGAGGCGCTGCGCCGCGCCTGCGACAAGCTGCCCGAGCGCATCGCACTGGTGGGCACGGGCGGCATCTCGCACTGGCCGGCCACGCCCGACTCGGGCAAGGTCAACGCCGAGTGGGACGCCGAGTTCATGCGCCGCTGGTGCGCCAACGACCGCGACGCGCTGCTCTCGCAGGACGACTACGGCGACGAGGCCACCTACCGCGAAGCGGGCCAGGGCGGCTTCGAGATCCGCACCTTCATCAGCGTGGCGGCCGCCGCGCGCGGCAAGGGCGAGATCTTCCACATGAAGGCGATCCCGATCTTCGCTGTGACCTGCACGGCCGCGACGATGTCGGTCGAATGAACCGGAGGAAGCGACGATGCCCCACCTGGTGATCCTCTACACGCCGAACATCGAGGCCGAGACCGACATGTCGGCCCTGTGCCGCACGCTGGCCGACACCATGCTCGCGCAGCGCGACGAGGCCGGCAAGGCGGTGTACCCCACCGGCGGCACGCGCGTGCTGGCCTACCCGGCAGCGCACTTTGCAGTGGCCGACGGCAAGGCGGACTACGCCTTCGTCTACCTCAACCTGCGCATGGCCGCGGGCCGCTCCGAGGCGGTGAAGAAGAAGGCCGGCGACGACCTGCTGGCGGCCGTGCGCGCGCACTTCGCGCCGATCTTCGAAAAGCGCCACATCGGCATCACGCTGCAGATCGACGAAAGCCCCGGACAGGTGTACGACGGCAAGCACAGCAACCTGCATCCGCTGTTCAACAAGAGCTGAACGACAGGAAAAGAACGGACCCACATGCTCTCCCAAGCCACCATCGCCCAACTGGCCGCCGAGCTGCACGAAAGCGAGAAGTCGCGCGTGCAGGTCGAGCACTTCTCCAAGCGCTTTCCCGAGATGACCATCGAGGACGGCTACGCCATCTCGCGCGAATGGGTGAAGGCCAAGATCGCCGAGGGCCGCACCGTCAAGGGCCACAAGATCGGCCTGACCTCGCGCGCGATGCAGCAGTCCAGCCAGATCGACGAGCCCGACTACGGCACGCTGCTGGACGACATGTTCTTCGAGCAGGGCGGCGACATCCCGTTCAAGCGCTTCATCGCGCCGCGCATCGAGGTGGAGCTGGCGTTCGTTCTGGGCAGGAAGCTGCAGGGCCCGAACGTGACGATGTTCGACGTGCTGGCCGCCACCGACTACGTGGTGCCCGCCATCGAGATCATCGACGCGCGCATCGAGCAGTTCGACCGCCACACCAAGGCGCCGCGCAAGGTGTTCGACACCATCTCCGACAACGCGGCCAACGCCGGCATCGTGATGGGCGGGCGGCCGGTGAAGCCCGACGCGGTGGACCTGCGCTGGGTGAGCGCGCTGCTGTTCAAGAACGGCGTGATCGAGGAATCGGGCGTGGCCGCCGCCGTGCTCAACCACCCGGCCAACGGCGTGGCCTGGCTCGCGAACAAGCTCGCACCGTGGGACGAGTGCCTGGAAGCCGGCGAAGTGGTGCTGGGCGGCTCGTTCACGCGGCCCACGACGGCCGTGCCCGGCGACACTTTCCACGCCGACTACGGCCCGCTCGGCTCCATCTCATTCCGCCTTGTATGAAGCTCGCCCCCAGGCTTCGCGCACTTCGTGTCGCTTCGCCACCCCCCTACCGGGGGCAACACCTGCGGCCCGGCAAAGCCGGTTCCGCGGTGTTCCACGAATAGAGACACCCCCTTTCCCTCCCAGGACTGAACATGCACACACCCATCAACACCTTCAAGCAGGCCCTCGCGGCCGGCAAGCCCCAGATCGGCCTGTGGGTCGGGCTGGCCGACGGCTACGCGGCCGAGATCCTGGCCGGCACCGGCTACGACTGGCTGCTGGTCGACGGCGAGCACGCGCCCAACGACGTGCGCTCGGTGCTCGCGCAGCTGCAGGGCATTTCCAGCGCGTGGTCGGCGCAGGCCGAGGCCGACCGCTCGCATCCCATCGTGCGCATCCCGGTGGGCGACACCACGCTGATCAAGCAGTACCTCGACATCGGCGCGCAGACGCTGCTGGTGCCGATGGTCGACACCGCAGAGCAGGCCGCGCGCCTGGTGCAGGGCATGCGCTACCCGCCCGAGGGCATCCGCGGCATGGGCAGCGCGCTCGCCCGCGCCTCGCGCTGGCAGGCCTACCCCAACTACCTGCACGAGGCCAATGCGCAGACCTGCCTGCTGGTGCAGGCCGAGACGGTGGAGGCGATGAAGAACCTCGACGCCATCGCGGCCACGCCGGGCGTGGACGGCGTCTTCATCGGCCCGGCCGACCTGTCGGCCTCGATGGGCTTCGTGGGCCAGCCCAACCACCCGGAGGTGCAGGCGGTGATCGCCGATGCGATCGCGCGCATCCTCAAGGCGGGCAAGGCGCCGGGCATCCTCTCGACCACCGAGGAGCAGGCGCGCAAGTGGCTCGCGGCCGGCGCGCTGTTCGTGGCGGTCGGCGTGGACACCATCGTGCTGGCGGCGGCGGCGAAGCAGCTGCTGGCCAGGTACAAGGCGGCGCCCGGCGCGGCCTCACCCAACGGCTACTGACAACGGCCACCGATCCTCTTCAAATGGGAGCACCTGCAATGCAACGCACCACCCTCGCCGCGATGGCCGCGGCCGCCACCCTGTTCCTCGCCGCCTGCGCCCCCATGGGCGGCGGCAAGCCCGGAACCACCGCCCAGCAGGAGGCGAACCGCCAGGCGGTGCTCGCCTTCTACGAGAAGGGCCTGAACCAGAAGGACGCCGACGCGGCCCTGCAGTACGTGGGCAACCGCTACGTGCAGCACAACCCCACGGCGGCCGACGGCCCCGAGGGCTTCCGCAAGTTCATCGCCTTCCTGCGCGAGAAGTTCCCGAACTCCAGGAGCGAGATCAAGCGCAGCTTCGTCGACGGCGACTACGTGATCCTGCACGTCAACGCGATCCGCGAGCCGGGCACGCGCGGCAGCGCCATCGTCGACATCTTCAAGCTCGAGAACGGGAAGATCGTCGAACACTGGGACGTGGTGCAGCCCGTGCCCGAGACCGCCGCGAACAGGAACGGCATGTTCTGACCGCCCTCCTTGCGCAACACAACCCGCCAGCCGACGCCAGCCCGATGACCAAGCCCGACGACACGAACGACAGCCGCAGCAACGACAGCAGCAGGCGCTTCCGCTCCGCCACCATCCGCGAGGGCACGATCCGCGCGACCACGCGCAGCTTCCTGCACGCGCTGGGCCAGGACGACGAGGACATCGCGCGCCCGCACGTCGGCGTGTTCCACACCGGCGGCGAGATGAGCCCGTGCAACCTCAACCTGCGCGAGCAGGCGCAGCACGCCAAGACCGGCATCTACGCCGGCGGCGGCACGCCCCACGAGTGCCCGGTGGTGTCGATCAGCGACGGGCTGACGATGGCGCACTCGGGCATGCGCTTCTCGCTGATCTCGCGCGAGCTCATCGCCGACAGCGTGGAAGCCTCCACGCGCGGCCACCAGTGGGACGGCATCTTCGCCATCGGCGCCTGCGACAAGAACCTGCCGGGGCTGATGATGGGCATGGTCCGCTGCAACGTGCCCAGCGTGTTCGTGCACGGCGGCTCGGCGCTGCCGGGCCAGATGCCGGGCCCCGACGGGCAGGACCTCAACGTGGTCGACACCTACGAGACCATCGGCAAGGTGCTGGCCGGCACCGCGACGCACGACGAGCTCGACGCCATGAGCCGCGCCTGCCTGCCCACGGCCGGCGCCTGCGCGGGGCAGTTCACGGCCAACACCATGGGCATGGTGTCGGAGGCGCTGGGCCTGGCGCCGATCGGCTCCAGCATGGTGCCCGCCGTGTTCAGCGAACGCGCGCCGCTGATGCGCCGCGCCGCGAAGCAACTCATGAAGGCGGTCATGGGCGACGGCCCGCTGCCGCGCGACATCGTCACGCGCAAGGCGCTGGAGAACGCCTGCGCCATCGTGTCGGCCACGGGCGGCTCGACCAACGCGGCGCTGCACCTGCCGGCCATCGCGCACGAGGCGGGCATCAGGTTCCACCTCGACGACGTGGCCGAGATCTTTGCCCGCACCCCGCTCGTCGCCGACCTGCGCCCGGGCGGCAAGTACCTGGCGCGCGACGTGTTCTACATCGGCGGCGCGGGCGTGATCCTGCGCACGCTGCTGGAGCAGGGCTTCCTGCACGGCGACGCGCTCACCTTCACCGGCCGCACCATGGCCGAGGAACTGGCCGGCGCGCTGGCTCCGGACGGCCGCGTGGTGCGCGAGGCGGGCAACCCGATCACGCGCGACGGCGGGCTGGCGGTGCTCAAGGGCAACCTGTGCCCCGACGGCGCGCTGCTGAAGACGGCCGGGCTGAAGACGCTGGTGCACCGCGGCCCGGCGCGGGTCTTCAATTCCGAGGAAGAGGCGCAGGCCGCCGTGCAGAACCGCCGCTACGAGGCGGGCGACGTGATCGTGATCCGCAACGAAGGGCCCAAGGGCAGCCCGGGCATGCGCGAGATGCTGGGCATCACCGCCCTGCTCTATGGCCAGGGCATGGGCGACAAGGTGGCGCTGCTGACCGACGGGCGCTTCTCCGGCGCGACGCGCGGCCTGTGCATCGGCTACGCCGGGCCCGAGGCGGCGGACGGCGGCCCTATCGCGGCGCTGCGCGACGGCGACATGGTGTCCATCGACGCGCGCGCGCAGGCGCGCTCGATCACGGTCGACCTGACGGCCGAGGAAATCGCGTCGCGGCTTGCCGGACGTGAGGTAAACGCGGGGGTCGCGCGAGGCGGCCTGCTGGAAAAATACGCGCTCACCGTGCGCCCTGCCCACCAGGGCGCCGTGACCCACTCGGGCGCGGTCACCTGGCTGCGCGACGAGTCTTGATCGACCCCTCCACAACCACCGTCCGGAGAGAGACACCATGAGCTTCACGCGCCGCCAGATCCTGCAGACCACCAGCGCATCCGCCCTGATCGCCAGCCTCGGCCAGAACGTCTTCGCGCAGGCGACGACCAACCTCGAGACCGCCACCATCGTCACCGGCTTCGCGGCCGGCGGCACCTCCGACACCACCTGCCGCCGCCTGGCGACCAAGCTCGGCGGCGACTACGCGAAGACCGTGGTCGTCGACAACCGCACCGGCGCAGGCGGGCAGATCGCCGTGGGCTACGTCAAGGGCCGCCCGGCCGACGGCAGCACCATCCTGCAGACGCCGACCTCGATCCTCACGATCTACCCGCACATCTACAAGAAGCTGCCGTACGACCCGATGGTCGACATCACGCCGGTGAGCCTGGCGTGCATCTTCGACTTCGGCTTCGCGGTGGGCCCCGCGGTGCCGGCCAGCGTGAAGACCGTGCCCGAGTTCCTGGCCTGGGCCAAGGCGAACCCGGCCGGCGCCAACTACGGCTCGCCGGCCGCGGGCTCCACGCCGCACTTCATCGGTGCGCTGCTGGGCAAGAAGGGCGGCGTGGAACTCAAGCACGCGGCCTACCGCGGCACGCAGCCGGCCATGCTCGACCTGCTGGGCGGCAACATCTCGGCGGTCTCGGGCCCCATCGGCGACATCACGCAGCACCTGCCCACGGGCAAGGTGCGCATCCTGGGCGTGTCCGGCGCCAAGCGCAGCCGCTTCGCGCCCGAGGTGCCCACCTTCGGCGAACAGGGCCTGAAGGACATGGCGCACAGCGAATGGTTCGCCTTCTTCCTGCCGGCCAAGGCCTCGCCCGAACTGGTGGCGAAGCTGAACGCGGCGATGAAGAACGCGCTCGTGCAGAAGGACGTGATCGACGGCCTCGGCACCTTCGGGCTGGAGGCGATGTCCTCCACCCCGGCCGAGCTGACCGAACTGCTGAAGAAGGACACCGCCAAGTGGGGGCCGATCGTGAAAGAGGTCGGCTTCACCGCGGAGGGATAGACCACCCCCGTTCCTCGTTCACTTCGTGTAGCCGAATCCCCCTCGAGGGGCAACACCGGCGGCCCGGCAAAGCCGGTTCCGCGGTGTTCCCTTCTAAGGGCAGAGGCCGACGCGGTGGGCGAGCCATCCAGATAGAAGGAACTGCCATGAACGCAATCGCCACCGCCGCGCCGTCTTCCACGTCTGCGCTTGTCCATCCCTCGATCCATCCGGACGAGCGCGCCGCGCGCGAACAGCTCGCGGCCTGCTATCGCGTGTTCGCGATGCTGGGCTGGACCGAGATGATCTACAACCACATCACGGTGCGGCTGCCCGACAGCGTGACCGGCGGCGAGAAGCAGTTCCTCATCAACCCCTTCGGCCTGCACTACAGCGAGGTCACGGCCAGCAACCTGGTGAAGATCGACCTGCAGGGCAATGTGCTCGACGGTTCGTCGTACCCGGTGAACCCGGCCGGCTTCACGGTGCATGCGGCCATCCACGACGGGCTGGAGGGCGCGCACTGCGTGATGCACACGCACACCACGGCCGGCGTGGCCGTGGCCTGCCTGCAGGGCGGCCTGCAGCAGACCAATTTCTATACGGCGCAGCTGCACGACATGGTGGCGTACCACGACTTCGAGGGCATCACGATCCATGCCGATGAAGGCCCGCGCCTCCTGAAGAGCATCGGCGACCGCAACGCGGTGATCCTGCGCAACCACGGCCTGCTGGCCTGGGGGCAGACGCTGCCGCAGACCTTCGCGATCCTGTGGACGCTGCAGCGCGCCTGCGAGATCCAGATGGCGACCTTCTCCATGGGCCAGGCCATTCCGGTGAGCGAGGAGATCGCGCGGCGCTGCACGCGCGACGCGCTGCAGTTCAGCCCCGAGCACGGCGCGGGCCAGGACGTTTTCAACGCGCTGGTGCGGCAGGTGGACCGCATCGACGCCTCGTACCGCAACTGAACCGAAGCGACCGAGCTCATGAAGATCTGCATTTACGGCGCCGGCGCGATCGGCGGATGGATCGGCGTCGGCCTCGCCCAGGCGGGCGAACGGCTGAACGTGGTGGCACGCGGCGCCACGCTCGAGGCCCTGCAACGCGACGGCCTGTCGCTGATGCGCGGCAGCGCGGGCGGAGAGGTGCGCACGCGCGTGCCGGTCAACGCGGTGGCCGACCCGGAGTCGCTCGGCGTGCAGGACCTGGTGGTCATCGCGGTGAAGGCACCGGCGCTGGCCGGCGTCGCGGAGCGCATCGGGCCGCTGATCGGCGCCGACACCATCGTGCTGGTGGCGATGAACGGCGTGCCGTGGTGGTTCCTGGAAGGCGGCTTCGGCGGCCCGATCAGCGGCCACCGGCTCGCGGCGGTGGACCCCGAAGGCGCCATCGCGCGCGCCATTCCCTCGCGCAACGTGGTCGGCTGCGTGGTGCACGCGAGCTGCTCGCTCGACGCGCCGGGCGTGGTGCGGCACCACTTCGGCAACGGGCTGATCATCGGCGAGCCCTCGGGCGAGGCCACGCCCCGCGTGCAGAAGCTGCTGGCGCTGCTCAACAGGGCCGGCATCGACACCACGCTGTCGCCGCAGATCCAGAAGGACGTGTGGTTCAAGCTCTGGGGCAACATGACGGTGAACCCGATCAGCGCCCTCACCGGCTGCACCACCGACCTGATCATGGGCGACGACTACGTGCGCGGCTTCATCTCGGCGGTGATGCTGGAGGCCAAGGAGATCGGCCGGCGCATCGGCATCGAGATCACCCAGAGCCCGGAAGACCGGCACGAGATCACCAAAAAGCTGGGCGCCTTCAAGACTTCCATGCTGCAGGACGTGGAGGCCGGGCGCTCGGTGGAGCTCGACGCGCTGGTGACGGTGGTGCGCGAACTGGGCGAGCTGACCGCCGTGGCCACGCCGTTCACCGACGCGCTGCTGGGACTGGCGCGGCTGCGCACGCGGCAGCTCGGGCTCTACTGAGCACCGGGCCACCGGCCAGAGTCAGGCCGCGCACAGGTTCGGCCCGCAGACTGAAAAGAGACGGGGGTGGGGATTGCGGGGGCCGCAAACCCTGTACCTGCGCCTTTCTTCTTGGGCTATCCTCTCGCCACTCAAAAATGCACGTAGCGATTTATTACACACCACCAAGGCTGCATGCATGTCCGAGCACAAGGGGAGACGGATGCGTTTGATCTTCATCGAGCTGCTGGTGGCGCTGGTGCTGCTGCCCATCAGCGGCCTTTTCTGGTGGTGGGCCTTCGGCATGGGCGGCCTCGCGGTGGCCGGCTTCGTGGTGGTGGCCGGCGGTGCCCTCTATCTGGTGGTGCGGGGCGTGCGCTCCGCCAAGAAGCAGCTCGGCCACCCGGGCGACGATCGCGAAGAATAGACAAAGCCGGGCCTGCAACGGGCCTGGACGCCACGGCCGTGGCGCAGAAACATTCGCATTCAATTCGCCGGCGATCGGCACCGGATTTCTCCTCGATTCGTACACCCCGCGCCATCTCATGGGGCGCGGATGAACTCTTTTTACTGATTTATTTCGATCGCGACAGCCATTACGCACGTTTCAATGATCGAAATATGAAACACATCCTGGCGCCCAAAAGCACCAAGCTCAAAAGGCAATACGAAAGTTTTGTCCGCATCGAAGAAATTCCGAACCTGCACGAAATAGCCGTCCAATTAGGCTGAAATCACTCTTCGGCCGAATGGAACGTCATTGCACGTACTTGGTGATTTCAGCCCCGACACGGGGCGTCCCCGCTTCGGGATTAATCAGAAAACCGTAATTCCAGAGCGGCCCAGGGGGATGGAGCGCCGACGAGACCACCCCACGATGCACTGTCGCCTCCAGCAGGCAAGTTGATGCTCCCGGCCCACGCCTTGTCGGTCGATTCCTACTTCGATACATCTCATTACAAAATCGAACGCAATATCAAAAACCCTATGGGACCTGACTTTGTGGAACGAAAACCACAATCTCCCGACGGTGCGGGGTAATAAATAGGTCGCAATTTAGCGGCTGCGGAAGTGCCTGCAAAACGGGCAGTGCACACCCCCTTTTCCGAGTGAAAAACGCACTCCGCAGGCCATGTTCCGGCATGACCCTGTGGCCGGCGTGGTCGACGCACGAATAGACACGTCATTTGCGTCTACTCCACCAAAAAGTCGCCTCGCGAAGGCAGCGAGAATTCGCGCTCCTGCAGGCCTGCCGATAAATCGACGGGGCCCCGGTCAATTCGAATTCATCAAAAAGAATTAACCGGTGCAATCGAGCAATTTCAGGCTCGGGCTTTGCATGTGGAATCGCAGTTTTTGAAATAACCCAAGTTCGCAATGGAGTTCCATTTGTCACGCTACCTGTACCTGACGGGTTGGAGTGCCGCCCTGGTTGGGGCGTTGGCGCTTCAGGGCTGCGCGCCGGGCTTCGGCTCGGTGGCGGCCTACGAGCCCGACCGGAGTCCGGCGCCGGCACTGGCGGCTGACGGCATGCCGGCCGAGGGCGGGCTGGTGCCGATCTCGCCCAGCCTCATCAGGGCCATGTCCGACGCACGGCCCACGGCGGTGCCGCCGGACGTGAAGGCGCTGTTCGGCGAAGCGCCGCCCTACACGATCGGCCCGGGCGACGTGGTGGGCGTCATCGTCTACGACCATCCCGAGCTGCTGCCGCATGCCGGCGCCGTGATCTCCCAGCAGGTGGACCCCACCGGCATCAGCGTCGCGCCCGGCTTCATCGTCGACGCCTCGGGGCAGATCAGCTTTCCCTACATCGGACGCGTGAAGATGCAGGGCCTCACCGAGATCGAGGCCTCCGACCTGATCGCCAGGCAGATCGCCAGGTACATCAAGGACCCGCAGGTGACGGTGCGCATCCAGTCCTTCCGCAGCCGCCGCGCCTTCGTCGAGGGCGAGGTGAACTCGCCGGGCCTGCAGATCTTCACCGACGTGCCGATGACGCTGGCCGAGGCGCTCAACCGCGCGGGGGGCATCACGGCCGCGGGCGACCGCTCGTTCATCACGCTCACGCGCGGCGACAGGACCACGCTGATCGACCTGCCGAGGCTGCAGGACATCGGCATCGGCGCGAGCCGCATCCCGCTGCACAACGGCGACGTGGTGCAGGTGCGCAACCGCGACGAGAGCAAGGTGTTCGTGATGGGCGAGGTGCTCAAGCCCTCGGCGCTGAACATGCACAACGGCCGGCTCAGCCTCAACGAGGCGCTGGGCGAGGCCGGCAGCGCGAACCTGGGCACGGCGAACACGGGGCAGATCTACGTCGTGCGCAACAACCGCAACGGCGAGGGCACCGATGCGACGAGCACGCCTTCGGTCTTCCACCTGAACGCGAAGAACCCGGCCGCGCTCGCACTGGCCGACCGCTTTCCGCTGCAGCCGCGCGACGTGGTCTACATCGACTCCGTGCCGCTGGCCAGCTGGAACCGCGTGGCCAGCCTGATCCTTCCCGCAGCGCAGGTGCTCGACATCGGCGACCGCGTCTACATGAACCACCGATGAGATCCGTGCTGACAGTCTGCATCGGCAACATCTGCCGAAGCCCGATGGCGGAAGGCCTGCTCGCCGCAGGCCTGCCGCAATTGCGGGTGTTCTCGGCCGGCACGGGCGCGCTCGTCGGCCGGCCGGCGGACGCCACCGCGCGCAGGCTCATGCAACTGCGCGGCATCGACATCTCGGGCCACGTCGCGCAGCAGGTGAGCCAGCTGCTGTGCCGGCAGGCCGACCTGATCCTGGTGATGGACCGCGACCAGCGCCGCCATCTGGAGACGGCCTACCCCTTCGTGCGGGGCAAGGTGTTCCGCATCGCCGAGTTCGAGGGCCACGACGTGCCCGACCCCTACGGCAAGGACGAGGCTGCGTTCGAGCATGCCCTGGCGCTGATCGATGCCGGCGCGCGCGCGTGGATCGACCGCATTCTGAAAATCACGAAACCCGAGCAGCAACCGACATGAACGCAACCCAGCAAGCCGCGCTGCCGCTGCAAGCCATGGAAGAGGATGGTGATGGCATCAACCTGGCCGAGTACCTCGACATCCTGATCGACAACCGCTGGCTCGTCGCGGCCGTCGCCCTCGTGGCGGTGCTGCTGGGAACGGCCTACGCCTTCCTCGGCAAGCCGGTCTACGAGGCCAATCTCGCGGTGCAGGTGGAGGACAGTGGCAACTCCGCGGGCAGCTTCCTCGGCGATGCGGCCTCCTCGCTGCTGAGCGTGAAGACGCCGGCCGCGGGCGAGATCGAGATCCTGCGATCGCGCGCCATCCTCGGCAAGGCGGTGGAGAACACCAAGCTCTACATCAGCGCACGGCCGCGCTATGCGCCCTTCGTGGGCAGCTGGCTCGCGCGCCGCGCGACCGGGCTTTCGGAGCCCGGCTTCATGGGACTGTCGGGCTACGTGACGGGCACCGAGAAGATCCTCGTGCCCCGCTTCGACGTGCCCGCCGACTTCGAGGACAAGCCGTTCACGCTGACCCTGGGCACCGACGGCAGCTACGAACTGAGCAGCGCCGACATCGAGACGCCTTTGAAGGGCATCGTCGGCACGCTGCTGGAGGCGAAGCTGCCCGGCGTCGCCAACGGCAACCTGAGCCTGATGGTGAGCAGCATCGAAGCCAGGCCCGGCGCGCAGTTCGTGCTGGTGCGCTCTTCCGCGCAGCTCACGCTGCTGGCGCTGCAGGACGCGCTCAAGGTGGTCGAGAAGGGCAAGCAGTCGGGCGTGCTCGACGTGAGCTGGAAGAACCCCGACCCCGAGAAGCTGACGCAGCTGCTCAACGAGATCGGCCGGCTCTACGTGCGGCAGAACATGGAGCGCAAGGCGGCCGAGGCCGAGAAGACGCTGGGCTTCCTCGACGGCGCGTTGCCCCAGTTCAAGAAGCAGCTCGAGCAGTCCGAAGACATCTACAACCGCTACCGCAACCAGAACGGCACCGTGAGCCTCGACGACGAGGCGAGGAACGCGCTGGCCCAGACGGTGGACCTGCAGTCCAAGCTGCTGGAGGCCGAGCAGAAGCGGCGCGAGCTCACCTCGCGCTTCACGAACGAGCACCCGAGCGTGCAGACGCTCGACGCGCAGGTCGCCGCATGGAAGAGCGCGCTGGCCGCCGTCGACGCACGCATCCGCAAGATGCCCGAGCTGCAGCAGAACACGGTGCGCATGCAGCGCGACATCAAGGTCAACACCGACCTCTACGTGTCGCTGCTCAACAGCTCGCTGCAGATGCGGCTGGCGAAGGAAGGCAAGGTCGGCAACGTGCGCCTGCTCGACGAGGCCATCGTTCCCGAAGAGCCGGTGTGGCCGAAGCGGCCGCTGGTCATCGCGCTGGCGGCGATCCTCGGGCTGGCGGCGGGCCTGGGCGCGGCGATCGCGCGCAGCTCGTTCTTCGGCGGCATCCGCAACCCGGCGGAGATCGAGAGCCACACCGGCCTCAACGTCTACAGCAGCGTCCCGCTGAGCACTGCGCAGCGCACCATCGACAGGAACATCGAGAACAAGGTGGCAGGCAAGCACGTGCTCGCGCACCTGCAGCCGGAAGACCCGGCGGTGGAGAGCCTGCGCAGCCTGCGCACCGCGCTGCAGTTCGCGATGCTGGAGGCGACCAACAACCGCCTGCTGATCTCCGGCGCGACGCCGGGCGTGGGCAAGACCTTCGTCTCGGTGAACTTCGCGGCGATCAGCGCGGCCACGGGCAAGCGGGTGCTGCTGGTCGACGCCGACCTGCGCAAGGGCCGGGTCAGCCAGTTCTTCTCGATCCCGCGCTCCGCGGGGCTGTCGGAGCTGATCGCCGGCACGCTGAGCCTCGAGCAGGCCATCCGCCCTGCCGTGCTGCCCAACCTGGACGTCATCACCACCGGAGTGCTGCCGCCCAACCCGGCGGAGCTGCTCACCAGCGAGTCGTTCGTGGAGGTGCTGGAGAAGCTGTCGCCGCTTTACGACCTCGTCGTGATCGACACGGCCCCGGTGCTGGTGGCCGCCGACACCGCCTCGGTGGCGCCGCTGGCCAGCACCCTGCTGCTGGTGGCGCGTGCCGAGAAAACCCAGCTCGGCGAATTGAACGAGACCGTCAGAAGGCTCGCCCATGCAGGCAGGAGCGTAAATGGCGTAATTCTGAATGCTATTGATTTAAGCCGTAGGCATGCTGGAAGCGGCGGCTACAAATATGGCGCTTACAAACAGTTGCAATACACATACAATACCAACAGGGATTCCACTTAGACCGTCTGAATTGGAGTTAAATTCAAAATCATGCGACGGATTTCGGTCTCTCACATCGATTGGATACTCAAATAGTATTCGGCATCAAAAGGCATTACAAATGATCGTTAATTCATTCGTATTGCCTTCATCGAGTCATTTGGCCGCGCAATAGTGCGTGCATACGCAGGCACCAAGAGGCATTTGTGCGGATAGTGTCGGCCAAAAAAACAGGGCCATAACCGAGGATCTGCGGGCAATTGCCCGCATGAGGAAAGGTGCGTCAAAAAATGAAAGCATTTCGACGGGAAATATTGTCGCGCTTCAAATCCGGATGGAAAGATCCCGTGGAAAACCTCCATTCGGAGGAGTCGCTCGTACCGCAGGGCTGGGACATCGACGCAGGCGCCGGCATGTCGCGCGGCCGATCTCGATCAGGGTCGCAATCCGGAATCAACCATTCGCCATTGCTGAAAGTCGCGAAAAGATCGGTGGACATCAGCGCCGCCCTTTTCTTCTTCATCGCCTTCGGCTGGCTTTTCGTGCTGCTGGGGCTTTGCGTCTTCGCGAGCTCGGGTGCGCCGGTGCTCTATTACCAGCCGAGGTACGGCAAGAACGGGCGCGTATTCCGCTTCTACAAATTCCGCTCGATGATCGCCAATTCGGCGCAGGTGCTGGAGGAACACCTGAAGAACGACCCCGAGGCGCGGCGCCAGTGGGACGAATACCAGAAGCTCGACCACGATCCGCGCATCACACGTTTCGGCAAATTCATCCGCAAGACCAGCCTGGACGAATTGCCGCAATTCTGGAACGTGCTGGTGGGCGACATGAGCCTGATCGGCCCGCGTCCCTGCATGCTGGAGCAGAAGGAGCTCTACGGCCAGAGCTGGTCGCACTACTGCGCGGTGCGGCCCGGCATCACCGGCCTCTGGCAGGTCAGCGGGCGCAACCAGCTGACCTACAACGCGCGCGTCGCGCTCGACGTGAGGTATGTCGAAACCCTTTCCGTCGGGAAGGACCTCGACATCTTCTTCAGGACCATCTGGGTGGTCGCTGCCGGTCACGGGTCGCGGTGAGTTCCGCCGTCCCCTGCTGACCGGCTGCCGGCTCCGGCCCCGCCGGCCGGAGCAAGTCTTTCACGCAGTCCACGCCGCAAGGCCCGACAGACCTTCCTTCGCTTTGGAATCGATCGGATCGGAATCCACATGCCGATGAGCCACGCCATTGCAGCGCCGGCCGCGCAAGCACGCCCCCCGATGACCACGGGAAGAAGGGGCTCGCGCCGCTTCAACCCGTATTCCGTGGCGGGAGTGCTGATCGTGCTCGTGTACGTGGTCATCTACGCGTTCTTCAGGGAGATGCTTCCCGAGAAATGGAGCGTCGACTCGGCCAAGATCCTCGAGATCCTGAATTACGGCGGCACGGACGAAATGGACAATTCGTTCGCCGTGACGGCTGCGCTTTTCAGCATCATCGGATCGAACAATCTCGACGTATTCACCTGCGCCAGCAGCGCGGTATTTCTTTTCTTCGCGACGCGCAATATCCGCCGGGCCGGCGATTTCTTTTCCAGGCTGCTGCTGATCGCGCCCTGCATCATGCTGAACATGTTTGCGCCGTCGAAGGAGACGGTGGTGCTCATCATGACCATGTGCATCACGGTGACGACGATCTATTTCCGGACATCGAAATTCCTCACCATCGGCGCATTCCTGGGCCTTTACGCGATCTACGGTGTTTTCGTCCGGAATTACTATCTCCTGATCGTCGGCGCGTTCTTCGCCGTGCATTGGCTCTGGCGGCGGCCGCTCAAATACCATTTACTGGCCGCGATCCTGGCCGCCGGCGCCATCATGGCGGCGCCTTCCAATCTCCTGCAGACGCTGCAATCGCCGCGCGACACCTCCAATGCGTACGCGGAGCAGATCGGCAGCGACAACCGCACGGCATTCACCAATATCGCCTCGCCCGCCACCGGTCCCGGTTTCCTGGTGAATTACGTCTATGCGGCGACGGTGCTGATCACGCCCGTCATCTATTTCCACACGCCGAGCGATGCGTTCATGCAGATGATGATCGTGGCGATGCTGCTCATCCTCTACAAGGCTCGGCGAAGGTCGAGGCGGAATCCGGGGGAATTCGAGCCCCGTTTCTTCGGCAGCCTTTTCGTCGCCCACATCCTCGTCCAATTGATATTCGAACCGGACCTCGGCAGTTTCACCCGGCACCTGACCTCGGTGATGCTTTATCTGATCGCCATCAAGGTTTCCGGAAATCAGAGACCTGTTGCAGGTATTCCAAGATGAAAAAGATCCTGATCTGCGCTGTGCCCTTCAGCGACAACCTGGGCGACGGCGTCATCGCGGCGTCGCTGGCCCACATCGCGGCCATGAAGTACCCGGAGGCGAAGGTCGAGTTCCTCGACATCGCCGGGCGCGTGGGCTTCGACGAATCCAACCTGCGCGGCGGCGGCGCCTTCGGCATCTTCCAGAAGCTGCCCTCGCTGCTGCGCTCCGCCATCGTCTTCGCCTACTGCCTCAAGAACTACCTGCTGAGCTGGCGCCGGCAATGGCAGGCGGCGGTGGCCGATGCCGACCTGGTGCTGATCGGCGGCGGCCAGCTCTTCTGCGACGTGGCGCTGAACTTCCCGTCGAAGCTCTTCTTCCTGGGCAGGCTGCTGCGAGGAAAGCGGGTGGCGGTGGTGTCGGTCGGCGTCACGGGCAGGTGGTCGTTCTGGGGAAGGCTGCTTGTGGGCAAGTTCTTCCAGAACGCCGCGCCGGTCTACTACGCCACGCGCGACGTGGACTCGGCCAACAACCTGCACGCGTTCTTCCGCATCCCGCGCAGCCGCATCAGCGTGGTGCCCGATCCGGCACTGGTCTGCGCGAGCGCCTTCTCCGAGGAACTGTCGCCCGAGAAGAAGTGGGACGTGGGCATCTGCGTCAGCAGCCTCGACGCGCTGGTGATGAACTCCGAATACGGCAGCAAGCGCGCCGGCGGCTCGGCCGAGTTCTTCTCGGGCCTCGCGCAGGCCTTGCGGGCCGAGGGCGCGCGGGTGCTGTACTTCACCAACGGCGCGGCGGAGGACAACCGCGTGCTCGCCGAGATTTCCGAGCGCACCGCGGCGGCGGACGATTTCTCCTTCGCCGTGCCGAAGCGCCCCGACGACCTGGTCGCGCTGATCAGCGCCTGCTCCTGCATCGCGGCGCATCGGCTGCACGCGAACATCGTCGCCTACAGCCTGAGCATCCCGTCCATCGGCATGAACTGGGACAAGAAGGTCGAGTCCTTCTTCCGGCTCACGAACCGCACCGAGTTCCTGTTCGGCCTCTCGCCGCGCCATGACGAGCTGAAGGCCAGCGTGCTGAACCTGCTTCGGCAGCGCAACGACCCGCACCGGCTGGGCGAGCTCCAGTCCGAAGTCATCGCCGGCACCCACGCACTGATCTGAGCAGCGAGGAGCGAGAAAGCCATGAAAGTCCTGCACGTCGCGGAAACGCTCAAGGGCGGGCTGGAGACCTATCTCCGGATCGTCTCGAACTTCCAGCGCAACTCGCCGGAGATCAGCCAGGTGAAGTTCATCCTGCCCGGGCAGGTCGACTGGCTGAGCCCCGAGAGCGCGCACGTGGTGCCCACCGCGCGCAGCCCGCTGTCGCTGGTGGGCTACGCCAAGCGGGTGAAGAAGATCATCGAGTCGGAGCGGCCCTCGGTGCTGCACCTGCACAGCTCGATCGCCGGCGGCATCGTGCGCTCGATGGCGCTGCTGGGCCAGATCCCGCGCGAGGTGAAGATCGTCTACTGCTCGCACGGCTGGGCCTTCGACCAGGCAGCGTCGCGCTACAAGAAGTCGGCCTACCGCTGGATCGAGCGGCTGCTGTCCTCGCGCAGCGACGCCATCATCTGCATCAGCCGCCACGAGGTGCGGATCGCGGCCGAGTCGGGCATACGGCGCTGCACCTGCATTCCCAACGGCATCGATGCCGTGAGCACCGACGCGGCCCCCGCGCCCGAGCCGCAGCCGCCCGAGGGCGCCGGCAGGCCTGCGCCGCGCACCATCCTGTTCGTCGGCCGGCTCGACCGGCAGAAGGGCATCGACCTGCTGCTGGACGCCTACGCCCGCGTGCGGCCCGACTTCAGGCTGATCGTGGTCGGCGACGCGGTGCGCAAGGACCTGCAGCTCGCCCAGCCCGAGCGCGTCGAGTTCAAGGGCTGGCTAGAGAAGGACTCGCTAGACGCGGTCTACCAGTCGTGCGACGCCATCATCGTGCCCTCGCGCTGGGAAGGCTTCGGGCTGGTCGCGGTCGAGGCGATGGCCAGGAGCAAGGCGGTGTTCGCATCGGCCGTCGGCGGCCTGGTCGACATCGTCGAGAACGGCCGCAGCGGCCGGCTCTTCGAGCTGGAGCACATCGACCAGCTGCTGCGCGAGATCGACCGCATGCCCATCGAGACCCTGCGCGAGATGGGCCGGACCGGCCGGCGGATCTTCGAGGAGAAGTTCACCTCGCAGCGCATGAACGCCGCCATCGTCGACCTGTACAAGGAGTCGGTACTGCCATGAAGAAGAAGACCCTCGCCAGCCTGCTGGGCGCCCTGCTCTTCGCGGCCGCCTCGGTCGTGCCGGCCGCTTCGGCACATGCCAGGGGCATCGGCACGCTGAGTTCGGAGTACCCGGTCTCCCTGAGCGTGCAGATCGATCCCGCGACCATCACCGACGACGACCTGCGCGAAATCCGTGCGGCCGGCTTCGAGTTCGTGCGCTTCGGCGTGCGTCCGCCGATCAGGAGCGTGAATCCGGGGCTCACCGACTATTCGAAGCTGATCCAGCGCGTGCGCAAGGCCAGGCTCGATGCCATGGTCACGCTGTTCGGCGGCAAGGAGATCTGGGGCCACGAGCCTGGCGACATGCGCGGCAGCGGTGGCGGCAGCGGCAGCAAGGAAGACCGCTTCGCCGACTTCGCGGCCGACTTCATCAAGGCGCACTCGGCCGACGTCGCCATCTGGGAAGTGTGGAACGAGCCCGACAACAAGACCTTCCTGCAGCCCGCTCTGGTGCGCGACTTCGGCGCGGCCACCTCGGCGCTGTGCGAGCGGCTCGCGCAGCGGCAGATCCGCCCGGACATCATCGTCGGCTTCGGCTTCGCGAAGCTGCCCTTCGTCGGCGGCGGAGGAGGCGGCGGTAGGGGGAAGGTACCCTCGGAGCTGGAAGACGCCTTCGTCTCCGCCGCGCGCAGCGACTGCCTGACGGACATCTCCATCCACCCCTACCGCTCGGTGCCCGAGACCGCGCTGGCCGACTACCAGAGGCTGCGCGCGCAGCTCGACAGGCGCCAGCTGAACAAGACCGGCATCGTCGCCTCCGAATGGGGCTACGCCTCGTACATGCCGGTGCGCAACCAGGGTGCGCAGGCTTCGCTGATCTTCAGGGAGTACCTGATCAACGTCGCGGCCGGCATCCGGCTGCTGAACCTGTACTCGTGGCGCGACCGCGGCCAGTCGTACTTCTCCAAGGAAGACAACTTCGGGCTCATGTCGATGTCCGGCGAGAAGAAGGAGGCCTACTCGGCGCTGACCGAGTTCCTGAAGATCGCGCGGCACTCGCAGAAGGTCTCCTACGACGACGCGCGCGGCGCGAGCCGGCTGGTGCTGCGCCGCGGCGAGTCGATGCTGCACGTGGTCTGGACGCAGGGCGCGGAGCAGAGCGTGTCGGTGCCCGCGGCCGCGGGCGCGAAGTGCACGCGCGTCGACTTCTTCCCGCAGATGCGCGAAGGCAGCTGCGGCAGCCGTTCGGGCGAGGGCTTCAGCGTGAAGGCGACCTCCAGCCCGGTGCTGCTTTCCATCTCGGGCTAGGTGGATGAAGCAACGGCTCTCCGGACTCGGCAAACGCCTCGGCGGTCCCATCTATGCCGTCGCCGACCAGTGCATCTACAGCGCGAGCCAGCTGCTGCTCAGCTTCGCGCTGGCCCGCGTGCTCTCGCCCGCGGACTTCGGCGTGGCCTCCGCGTTCCTCGCGGTGATCAGCTTCCAGTACATCCTGCACATGGCGATGGTGCACGAGCCCCTGCTGATCCGGCGCCACTACGCCGACCGCTCCTCCGCCTGGCTGACCTGGGCGCTGGTGGTGCTGTTCTCGCTGCTGGGCTTCCTGGCATGGCAGATCGCCGCGTTCCCGGGGCAGCTGCACTGGGTGGGCGTGGCGCTGATCGTGGGCTACGAGATCTTCTGGATCTCGCGCAGCCTGCTGCTCGCGGGGCGGCGCTACGGCGTGCTGTGCATCTCGGGCGCGCTGATCTCGGTGGGCTACGTCGTCGTGCTGAATGCCGCCAGGCCCGCGGGCTGGAAGGAGGCGCTGCTGCTGGTCTCGGTGCTGCAGCTGCCCTTTCTCTTCCTGGTGCTCGCGAACACGCGCCACACCGTCCTTCCGCTGCCGGCCGCGAAGGACGCCCACGGCCTGACGGCGCGCGAATCGATGGCCTACGGCTGGAAGGCCAGCCTCTCGCAGTTCATGAGCTGGATCATGACCGGCGGCGCCATCCTGCTGCTGGGCTCCTCGGCCGATGCCGAGCAGGGCGGCCTGCTGAAGATCTACATCACCTTCCTGCTGCCGATGCAGTACGTGCTGTCGGCGCTGGGCTACTACCTGCTGCCGCAGCTGGCGGCCAACTGGAAGTCGGCGGACGACGCCAGGAGGAAGAAGTCGCTGCGCGACTTCACCGGCTTCGTGCTGCTCGGCTTCGTGGTCGCCGAGGCCGTGGGCGTGGCGCTGGGCCTGCTGGGGCCGCACCTCGTGGTGCTGGCCTTCGGCGCGAACTACCGGGGCATGGACTTCTCGCCCTTCTTCTACGCGCCCGCGATCTTCGGGCTCACCATGTGCCTGCGCACCGGCTTCAGGGCCGCGTCGCGGCCGGGCGCCCTGCTGCTGTGCTCGATGGTGGGTGCGGTGGTGTTCGCGGTCGCGATGCTCGCGGCCGGACGGCCCGTCTCCTACATCCAGACCATCCACGCCATGACGTGGGGCTTCGCCTGCATGGCCGCGCTGATGGTCGGCTGGCTGTTCTTCCTGGTGCGGGCGAGCGGGGCTGACGGGAACAAAGGGGAGCAACGCGCCTGAAGCCCCAAGGGCCGGCGCCGGACGAGGAGATCCTGATGAGCAACCCACTGCTTCGCGGCGTGAGCTTCGACGAGCGCCTCCGGTTCCTGCGGGATGGCGTCGTGTGCCTGCGCGGGATCGTCTCGCCCGAGTGGATAGAGCTGGCGCGCGACGGCCTCCGACAGCGGCGCGACGGCCTGCTGCTGCAGCACCTAGTGTCCGAATCGGGCGCCAGCGAGATCGCCGGCCAGCTGACGGTGAACCGCCGGCTGGGCTGGACCTGCGACGAACTGCTCTTCGACAAGGACGTGAGCGCCGCGACCGCTGCGCACTGGCACCAGGACGTGTCCTGCGGGCTGGCCGACAGCCACCGCATCGTCCACCTGTGGATGCCGGTGGACCACATGCCGCGCGAGATCGCGCCGGAGGTGGTGCGCGGCTCCCATCTCTGGAAGACCGGCTACCGGATCGCAGGCCAGTCCGGTGAAGCGCCGGCCATCGATCTGCCCGACATCGAATCCAACCGCGGCGCCTTCGACATCGTGGGCTACGAGGTCGACCCGGGCGACGTGGTGGCCTTCAACCACCGTTCGCTCCACCACTCGGGCCCGGTCATGAGCTTCGGCGAGAAGCACCGCGCCTTCGCGATCCTGTGCGCCGACGACGAGCTTCTGGCGCTGGCGCTGGGGCTGAACCGGCAGCCCGCGGCCATGCAGGCGTTCCGCGCGGCCTAGGACGCGTTCACCAGAACTTCTCGGGCGTGGCCGAAAGCGTCTCGGTGCAGCGCGCCACGGCCTTGGCGCGCTCCTCGCGCAGCCGCTGCCAGTTGTCGGCCTGCCACTCGTTCCATGCGACCGGCTCCGACTGATAGAAGCACGCGGCCGGCGGACGCATGAAGCCCGCGCGGCCGAGCTCGGCGCCGAACTTCAGGCGATACAGCTCGTCCGAGCCGGTCAGGTTCTCGTAGACCAGGTGCCAGGAGCCCGGAAGCAGCGGCGTGTCCGCCACCGCCTGCACCTTGCGCGCCTCCTCGATCTCCTCGGGCGTGGAGCCGTCGGTCAGGGCCGTGGCGTAGGCCGCCTCGGCGCGCTTGCGGTAGATGTCGGTGGCGACCTTGCTGAGCGCATCGTTCAGCTCGCTGATGGCGGGGTTGACGCCCAGCGGGTCGTCCTTGAGCGCCTCCAGCGTGGTGCCGCCGAGGTCGTCCTTCGAGAAGCCCTGCGCGCCGACGCTCACGCCGCCCGCGATGACCGACAGCGCGATGTTCAGCGCCACCTGCCCCGCGATGTTGTTCATCGTGTTCTCGCGGCGGACCACACGAAGCTGTTCGATCCCGGGCTTGTACATGCCCCGGCTGAAGCGCACGCGGGTCTGAGGTGCCGCTGGCGCGGCAGCTGCGACCGCTTCGACAGGTGCGGCGGGCGATATGGGTGCGACAGGCACGGCCGGCGCGCCTGCGACGGCCTCCGTGGCTTGCGATCGCTGCGGGTCCGCGGATGCCGCCGCGTCGGTTTCGGCGTGCGCCGAGACAGCGGCGACCGCCAGCGCGATGCCGCATGCGCGCCAGGCGGCGCGCGCTCCCTGTTTCTTCGAAATCATGTGAACGAAATTCCTCCCGGCGCGGATTGTCTCCGAGCCCCGGGGGCCAGCGTCCGCAGCACGGCATCGAGCACAAGCCCGTGGTCCCGTGGCCGGGACTGGAGCCAGTCGTGCAGCTTGTGCCCCGCGCCTTCGAGCCGCACGACCTCGACGGACTCGGCCCTGCGGGCCCTGCGCTCGTACTGGTCGAGGACCTGCGCGGGAATCACGGCGTCCTGCGTTCCGTGGACCAGCAGCAGGCGGCCTTCGAAGCCTTCGAGCGCCGTGAAGGCCGGCGAGCTCGCGTAGTCCACGGTCGAGCGCAGGATCTGCTGGAAGCTCGGGCCGAAGGGCGCGTCCTGGGCCGGGGCCGCATAGGCTGCCGGGCAGAAGAGCACCAGCGCGGGCGGCTGCAGCCGCTCGATCAGGGAGCACGCGACGTGGCCGCCCATGCTCGTGCCGATCAGCGAGAGCGGCCGCCCCGGCGCCACGTGGCCGGCCACGGCCAGCGCCTGCGACATGCGTTCGTTCAGGCTGGAGCCTTCGACCTGGCCGGTGCTGTCTCCGTGACCGGAGAAGTCGAAGGAGGCGCTCGCGACGCCATCGCGCGCCAGAGCCGAGAGAAGGTACTGGATGCCGCGCCGCGAGGACTGGCCGCCGCCGTGCAGAGCCAGCACGCTCGGCGCGTCGCCAGCGGCGTTGCCGGTGACCGTGCCGCGCAGCGTTTGATCGGCCGCATCAACGGAGAAGTCGTCGTTCATCGCGCGAGCATGACACGGCCCGCCCGCCCTTTCAGGCGGCATCGCCGGCGACAACGCGGCCCGAAGCCTCCCTCGCCGGCATCGTCACCCACCACGCCGCGCAGACGATCAGCAAGCCCCCTGCCCAGCCCCACGGCCCGATGCGCTCGCCGAAGCCGCAGGCCGCGATCAGCGCGCCGAACACCGGCTCGCTGCCCATCAGCAGCGACACGCGGCTCGGGCTCGAACGCGAGGCCGCATGGTTCTGCGCGAAGAAGGCGAAGACGGTGCACAGCAGCACGAGGTAGGCCATGCCCCACCAGAAAGAGGCCGTGGCAGGCGGAACGTGCCATGCGCCGCCGGCCGGCGCGGCGACGAGCGCGAGCGCCCCCGCGCCGAGGGCCATCACGCCCGACTGCACCGCCGTCAGCGTCAGCGCCGGCATCGCATGGTGCCCGGCGAGCCGTCGCGTCATGCAGACCATCACGGCGCGCAGGAAGGCCGCGATCACCATCAGGCCGTCGCCCCAGCCCACCGAGAGTTCCGCGGGCGAGGTGGCCGAGAGCATCGCCGCGCCCAGCGCCGACAGGCCGGCAGCCCGGAACATGCGCCGCGCCGGCCGCTGGCCCAGCAGCCACCATTCGACGAAGGGCGTGAGCGCGACGCACAGGCTGATGAGGAAGGCGGCATTGCTGGCCGTGGTGAGCGACACGCCGAAGGTCTCGCAGACGAAGATCGCCAGCAGGTTCGCACCGAGCAGGCCGCCGACGGCGAGGCCCCTCTGCCACTCGACGCCGAACAGCGGCTTCAGCGCGGGCAGCAGCACGAGGAAGGTCAGCCCGAAGCGCAGCGCGATGAACTCCAGCACCGGCAGCTGCTGCGTCGCCTGCTTGGCCACTGCGTAGCTGCCGCCCCACACCGCCGCCACCAGCAGCAGCATGACCTCGGCGAGGCCGATGCCCGCCGACCTCTTCGTCTTTGAATCCATACTTCGCTTGCGCCGTCCGTGAACATTTCCGAGAACCCGACGCATCCGTCGTGCATGGAATTGTTCCGGGCATCATCCGGGCCGCACAGGCGTCGGCCGGAACAGGACTATTGCGTCGTGGGAACGAATTCATTTCTCAAGGTGCTGCCGGAGATGGTGACCTTCGTGCGGGTCGCCGAGCTCGGCAGCTTCTCGGCCGCGGCCGACCTGCTGGGCATGACGCCTTCGGCAGCGAGCCGGCAGGTGAAACGGCTCGAGAAGGAGATCGGCGTCCAGCTGCTGCAGCGCACCACGCGCCAGCTGCGGCTGACCGAGCCCGGCGCCGAGGCCTTCGCGCGCTGCCGCGAGCTGGTGCTGGCGGCGCAGGGTGCGATGGAGATCGGACAGCAGTTCGCCGCGGGCCCGAGCGGGCTGGTGCGAATCAGCGCGCCCAAGGCCTTTGCGCGGCGCGTGCTGCATGCGCACGTCCTCGAGTTCCTGCGGCGCTACCCCGACGTGGACGTGCAGCTCATCGTGGCCGACCGCGACGTCGATCCGATCCGTGAAGGCGTCGATCTGGTGGTCCGGCTGACGACGAAGCCGCCCGAGGGGCTGGTGGCGCGCCGGCTGATGCCGGTGGCGCACATCCTCTGCGCCTCGCCGCGCTACCTGGCGGCGCATGGCCCCATCGAGCACCCGCGCGACCTCGCGGCCCACAGCTGCCTTTCGCTGGGCGAGCACGAGCGCGACAACCACTGGCGGTTCGGCAGGGAAGAAGGAGGCAAGAACAAGGAGGAGGACGAGGAAGCGGAAGTCATCGTGCGCGGCCGCTATGTCTCGAACCACAGCGAAGTGCGGCTCGAAGGCGCGCTGGCGGACCTGGGCGTGGCCGTGGTGCCGGCCTTCGTCGCGCAGCAGGCGCTGGATGCGGGCAGCCTCGTGCGCGTGCTGCCCGGCTGGGAGTACCGCGGCAACTACCGCGGGCACGCGTACATCCTGTACCCGCCCAACCGCTTCATGGCGCCCAAGTGCAGGGCGCTGGTCGATCACCTGGTGAGCGCGCTCAGTGCTTCTTCAGCAGGACGCGCACAGCCTCCGGCAGGGAGTTGACCTGCGGCATGAAGTGGTCGAGCAGCGCGCCCAGCGCCACCGCGCAGATCACCGCGCCGAGCAGCGGCTTCCAGGTGAGCCGCACGGCGGCCATGAGCCAGCCCTCGCGCGCCACGCGCACCGCCGCGCGCGCCGACACGTAGGAGAACGCGATCTCGATGGCCACGGCCAGCAGCGCGTCCCAGCTGAAGTACAGCAGCACCAGCGAGCCCGCGCCGAACAGGATGGCCGCGCAGATCAGGAAGACGGCGATCACCGGGATGACGACCACCGCGCCCTCGTCCGCACCGCCGGCCACGTCGAGCGCGCCGCTGGCGACGTCGGAGAGGCCGCTGCCGCTGCCGCCACCCCCGCCATCGCCCGGGGCCTTGCCGATGCCGGTGTGGCTGTGCGAACTGCCGCCGCGTCCGCCGCCGAACTCGAAGTCGGGCGCGTCGACGTCGAAGTCGAGCCCTCGCTCCTCGACGAGGCGCTTCGCCCACCAGCGCAGCACCAGGAGATAGCCCAGGTACCCCACGCCCAGCGTGAGGAAATAGCGCACCGCGAGCGAATCGACGTGCAGCAGGTGCATCTGCAGCGCAGAGACGCCCCACATGAGCAGCAGCGTGAAGCTGCCGATGAGGATGCCGTGCGTGCGCAGGCTGTACTTGCGGTGCAGCTCGCGCTCGAGCTGCGTTTCCCACAGGCGCACGGAGCGCCAGTTGGAAAGGATCTTCACGGCCTCAGGCGGGTTCCGGCTCGGCGAAGGGCACGCGCGGCGCCACCGCGCACATGAGTTCGTAGCCGATGGTGCCGCCGGCCTTCGCGACCTCGTCGATGGGCAGCACGGCGCCCGTCCTGGCCGACTTGCCCCACAGCGTGACCTCGCTGCCGAACTGCGCGTCGGGCACGCCCGTGAGGTCGACGGTGATCATGTCCATGCTCACGCGCCCGACCATGCGGGTGCGCACGCCGTTGACCAGCACCGGCGTGCCGGTGCCGCAGTGGCGCGGATAGCCGTCGGCATAGCCGACCGCCGCCACGCCGATGGTGAGCGGCCCCTCGGCCGTGAAGTTGGAGCCGTAGCCGACGGTGTCGCCGGCCTTCAGGGTCTGCACCGACAGCAGCCTGGTCGACAGCGTCATGGTGGGCTGCAGCTGCCAGTGGGCCGCGTCGTGCTCGGGGTAGTCGGGCGCGACGCCATAGAGCATGACGCCGGGGCGCACCCAGTCGCCGCGCGTGCGGTCGGGGTGGCGCAGCGTGGCGGCGCTGTTGGCGATGGAGCGCTCGCCCGGCAGGTCGCGGGTGGCGCGCTCGAAGGCTTCCAGCTGGTGATCGATGCCGCGCTTGCCGTCGGCATCGCTGAAGTGGGTCATGAGGGAGATCTCGTCGACCTGGGTAAGCGCGTTGAGGCGGGTCCAGGCGGCGCCGAAGCGCTCGGGCGTGAAGCCCAGGCGGTTCATGCCGGAGTTCATCTTGAGGAACACGCGCTGCGGCTTGAGGGTCTTGTGGGCGGCGAGCATGTCGATCTGCTCGTCGCAGTGCACGGTGTGCCAGAGGTCCAGACGCGAGCACAGCTCCAGGTCGCGGGCCTCGAACACGCCTTCCAGCAGCAGCACCGGGCCGCGCCAGCCGAGGGCGCGCACGCGCTCGGCCTCGGCCAGGTCGAGCATCGCGAAGCCGTCGGCGCCTCGCAAACCCTCATAGACCCGCTCGATGCCGTGGCCATAGGCGTTGGCCTTGACGACGGCCCAGACGCGGGATTCGAGGGCCGAGCGGCGCGCCCGCTCGAGGTTGTGGCGCAGGGCTTCGGTATGGACGGTGGCGAGGATCGGGCGCGGCATGAAGGGTTTCCGGAGAGGGCTCGGCAGGAGGCCGGGACAATGCAGACCACGTTTTAGCATCTTCGGGAATGGGGTCGAACACGGTGGGGATGCAGGATTGCGCGTCGCACCCCCGTGCTATAACCGCCCATTCGCCCTCTACGCGACACTTTTTCACTACCGCCAGCAGACCTGATGCACGTCTCTGGCCAGCCAGCCCATCGATGAAGCGCGGTTTCTACACGATCATGTCGGCCCAGTTCTTTTCGTCGCTGGCCGACCAAGCGCTTTTCGTTGTTGCGGTCGATCTCATGCGGAGTTCGGGCGCACCCGAATGGCAGCGCGCGGCGCTGGTGCCCATCTTCGCTGTCTTCTATGTGGTGCTGGCCCCGCTGGTGGGCGCCTTCGCCGACGCCCTGCCCAAGGGCAAGGTGATGTTCATCAGCAACGCCATCAAGGTGCTGGGCTGCCTGATGATGCTCTTCGGCTCGCACCCGTTGCTGTCGTATTCGATCGTGGGGCTCGGCGCCGCGGCGTACTCGCCGGCCAAGTACGGCATCCTCACCGAGTTGCTGCCGGCATCGCAGCTGGTCAAGGCCAACGGCTGGATCGAGGGCCTGACCATCGCGTCGATCCTGCTGGGCATCGTCCTCGGCGGCACGCTGGTGGGGCATGCGGTCTCCAGCAAGCTGCTGGCCTTCGACCTGCCCCTCATCGACACCGGCATCGACACGCCGGCCGAGGCGGCGCTCACGGTGCTGATCTTCGTCTACATGCTGGCGGCCTGGTTCAACACGCGCATCCCGCACACCGGCGTCGAGATGCGTCCGCTGCGCTCCAATCCCGAGCACGGCCTGATGCGCAACGTCGCCGCCCTGCTGCCCGACTTCTGGCACTGCAACGCCCGCCTGTGGCGCGACCGCCTGGGCCAGATCTCGCTGGCGACCACCACGCTCTTCTGGGGCGCGGGCGGCAACCTCAAGTACATCGTGCTGGCCTGGGCCTCGCTGGCGCTGGGCTACAACACCACGCAGGCCTCGGCGCTGACGGGCGTGGTGACCATCGGCACCGCCGTGGGTGCGATCGTCGCCTCGATGCGCATGCGGCTGGACATGGCCACGCGCGTGATCCCCATGGGCATCGCGATGGGCCTGATGGTGATCTGCATGAACTTCATCGGCAACGTGTGGCTGGCGGTGCCCTTCCTCATCCTGCTGGGCGGCCTGGGCGGCTTCCTGGTGGTGCCGATGAACGCGCTGCTGCAGCACCGCGGCCACAACCTGATGGGCGCGGGCCGTTCCATCGCGGTGCAGAACTTCAACGAGCAGGCCTGCATCCTCCTGCTGGGCGGCTTCTACAGCGTGTGCACGGGCCTCGGACTCTCGGCCTACGGCGCCATCAGCGCCTTCGGCCTCGTGGTGGCGGGCTGCATGTGGATCATCAAGCGCTGGCACGAGAACAACCTCAAGAAGTATCCCGAGGAAGTGGAGCACCTGCTCGCCATCGCCCGCAGCGACAAGCACCACTGACTCCCCCAGGCTGCGCGCACTTCGTGTCGCTGCGCCAACCCTCGCCGGGGGCGGCACCGGAGGCCCGGCGAAGCCGGTTCCTCGGCGTCCCTTGAACAACTCGCGCCCCAATGCCTGCACTTGCCCTGCTACTGAACGCCTTCGTCTGGGGCGTCTCCTGGTTCCCCTTCCGACAGATCGCGGGCCACGGCCTGCATCCGCTGTGGACCACCTGCCTGATCTACACGGCCATCGCCGTGCTGATGGGCGTGCTGCGTCGGCATGCCTGGAAAGGCTTCGCGGCCTTCCCGATGCTGGCGGTGCTGGGCCTGGCGGCAGGCTTCACCAACGTGGGCTTCAACTGGGCCGTGACGCAGGGCGACGTGGTGCGCGTGGTGCTCCTTTTCTACCTGATGCCGCTGTGGAGCGTGCTGCTGGCCTGGCTGCTGCTCGGCGAGCGGCCCACCGGCGGTGCGCTCGCGCGGGTGGCGCTTGCGCTCACGGGCGTGGCGGTGGTGCTGAAGGCACCCGGCGCCGACTGGCCGGTGCCGTCGAGCCTGCCCGACTGGCTGGGCGTGGCGGCGGGCTTCGGCTTCGCCGTCACCAACATCGCGCTGCGCCATCTGCGGCAGGCGCCCGGCGAGTCGCGCGCGCTGGCGATGTTCTGCGGCTGCGCCTTCGTGGCCGGTGTAGCGGCGATGGGCGGCACGGCGCTCGGCGCGTTCGATTCGCCGCTGCGCGCCGCGCCGGGCTGGCTGGGCTGGGCCGCGCTGCTGGGCACGGCCTTCGTCCTCGCCAACGTGTGCCTGCAGTACGGTGCGGCGCGGCTCACGGCCTCGGCGACCTCGGTGATCATGCTGTCGGAGGTGCTGTTCGCAAGCGTCTCCTCCGTGGCACTGGGCGCGGCCGCGATGGACTCGCGCATCCTCGTGGGTGGCTCGCTGATCGTGCTCGGCGCGGTCTGGGCGGCGTTTGCGCGAACGCCCGTGCGGCGCGATGATCGCGCCACTTCGTCTCCCACCTGAGGAAAAACAGCATGGCCAGCGTCTACGATTTCGAAGCCAACCTGATCGACGGCAAGCCGGTGAAGCTCTCCGCCTTCAAGGGCAAGGTGCTGCTGATCGTCAACACCGCCAGCAAGTGCGGCTTCACGCCGCAGTTCGCGGGACTGGAGGCACTGCACGAGAAGTACGCCGACAAGGGCCTCGCAGTGCTGGGCTTCCCCTCCAATCAGTTCGGCGGCCAGGACCCGGGCACCAACGAGGAGATCGGCGCCTTCTGCATGAAGAACTACGGCGTCAGCTTCCCGATGATGGAGAAGATCGACGTGAACGGCGCGAACGCCGCGCCGCTCTACAAGTGGCTCACGAAAGAGAAGCCGGGCCTTCTGGGCAGCACGGCCATCAAGTGGAACTTCACGAAGTTTCTCATCGGCCGCGACGGCACCGTGATCAAGCGCTACGCGCCGCTGGACACGCCGGCTTCGCTGGAGCGCGACGTCGAGGCCGCGCTGGCCGCGGCCTGAGCGGCCATCCGCTGCTGCGTCAGAACCTGAAGTCGGCCGTCTTCGGCCCGCCGCCCACCGTCACGGTCTGGCTCTTCACCGCGCCGCCGGGCGCCGCGACGTCGATCACGTAGCGCCCGTTGGGCACGTCGACCAGGCAGACCGGGCCGCTCGCGCGGAACGCCAGCGCAGCGGCGCTGCCGGCGTCGCCGCCCTTGATGGTCACGTCCACGTTCGCCATGTAGGCGCCGTCGGCGCGCGCGAACAGCAGCGCGAGCGGATGCTCCTTCATGGCCGCGCGCATCGCCGTCGATTCGTCGGAGCCGATGCCGCCGCAAACGTAGCGCGCCGACCCTGCGCCCTGCCACTGGGGCATGGCGCCCTGGGCCTGCGCGGCCATCGCGCCGCCCGCGCAGAGGCAGGCCAGCAGGACGCGACGCAGCGTGGCGGAGGTAGTGGATGCGGGCAGAAGGTGGGACATGGCGCTTTCTCCTTGCAGATTCGGTGCGGCGATGATGCGCCGCGGACCGGCGCCGCGCGAGTCGGACCAGCCCCCTCCCGCTTGTCCGACGGCGCCTGCGATCAGCCCTTGCCAGGCGCCAGCGCCGCGTCCAGCAGCTCGACCCAGTGCCGCACGGGCGTGTCCTCGCTGCCGCTTTGCAGATGGGTGATGCAGCCGATGTTGGCCGAGGCGATCACCGACGGACGAAGCTGCTTCAGGTGGCCCAGCTTGCGGTCGCGCAGCGGGTAGGCCAGCTCGGGCTGCAGCACCGAGTAGGTACCGGCCGAGCCGCAGCACAGGTGCGATTCGTTCATCGCCACGCGCATGTCGAAGCCCAGCGCGCGCAGGTGCGCCTCGACGCCGCCGCGCAGCTTCTGGCCGTGCTGCAGCGTGCACGGCGGGTGGTAGGCCACCACGCCCTCGGGCGCCTTCACGCGCGCCTTCAGCGCGGGCACGATGTCGGGCAGCAGCTCGCCCAGGTCGCGCGTGAGTTCGCTGATGCGCGCGGCCTTCAGCGCATAGGCCGCGTCGTGCTGCAGCATGTGGCCGTACTCGCGCACGGTGACGCCGCAGCCCGAGGCGTTCATGACGATGGCCTCGACCTCGTTGCGCTCCACGAGCGGCCACCACGCGTCGATGTTGGCGCGCATCTGGGCCTTGCCGCCCTCCTGGTCGTTCAGGTGGAACTTCACCGCGCCGCAGCAGCCGGCCTCGGGCGCGATCACCGCCTGGATGCCGGCCGCGTCGAGCACGCGCGCGGTGGCGGCGTTGATGTTGGGCATCATCGACGGCTGCACGCAGCCCGCGAGCATCAGCACCTTGCGCGCATGCGTGGCCGTGGGCCATGCGCCGGCCTCCTGCTTCGCCGGCACCTTGGCCTTCAGCGCCTCGGGCAGCAGCCCGCGCACCGACTGGCCCAGCTTCATCGCGGGGCCGAAGAGCGGCGACGGCAGGCCTTCCTTGAGCACCCAGCGCTGTGCGGACTCCATCGCGGGCCGAGGCACCTTCTCGTCGACGATCCTGCGGCCGATGTCGACCAGGTGGCCGTACTGCACGCCGCTCGGGCAGGTGCTCTCGCAATTGCGGCAGGTGAGGCAGCGGTCGAGGTGCAGCTGCGTGCTGCGCGTCGGCTCCTTGCCCTCGAGCACCTGCTTGATGAGGTAGATGCGCCCGCGCGGACCATCGAGCTCGTCCCCGAGCAGCTGATAGGTCGGGCAGGTGGCGGTGCAGAAGCCGCAGTGCACGCACTTGCGCAGGATGGCCTCGGCCTCGCGGCCTTCGTCGGTGCCTTTGAATTCGGGGGCGAGCTCGGTTTGCATGTCTTCTGTTCTTGTTCTCAGTGGGCGGGCAGCAGGCGGCCGCGGTTGAAGATGCCGTGCGGATCGAACTCGCGCATCAGCGCGCGCTGGATGCGCTCGACGGGTGCGCTCAGCGCGTCGAAGCGCGGCGCGACGGCCCCCGGCGCGCCAGTGCCCGGCATGCGGAACAGCGTGGCATGGCCGCCCGCCGCGCGCGCGATCTCGCGGATGCGCGCGGCCTGCGAGGGCGGCGCCTTGTACCAGCGCTGGCCGCCGTGCCATTCGATCAGCGGCGCGGCACCGTCGATCGACAACACCGGCGCGGTCTGCGGCACCGACACGCGCCAGAGCGCATCGGGCCCCTCGCCGGTGGCGAACCACGGCAGCTGCTGGTCGCGCAGCGATTGCCAGTCGGCGGCGGCGCGCGCGTTGTCCTTGCGCTCGCCGCCCAGGTGTTCGCACGCGGCTTCCACGGCGGCGACCGCACCGCGCAGCCGCAGGTAGAGCGCGCCCGCCCCGGCGTATTCGAACCAGCAGCTCGCGTTCAGCGGCAGCGGCCGGCCGCCCCATTCGTTGAGCAGCCGCAGCGCATCGGCCTGGGTACAGGCGAACTCCAGCGTGGCCTCGGCGGGCGGTACGGGAAGCACCTTGAGACTGACCTCGGCGATCACGCCCAGCGTGCCGAGCGAACCGGCGAGCACGCGCGAGACGTCGTAGCCCGCGACGTTCTTCATCACCTGGCCGCCGAAGCTCAGCACCTCGCCGCGGCCGTTGACCAGCGTGGCGCCGAGCACGTAGTCGCGCACCGAACCGACGCTGGCGCGCGCGGGGCCGCTGAGTCCGGCAGCGACCATGCCGCCCACCGCGCCGCCGCTGCCGAAGCACGGCGGCTCGAAGGGCAGGCACTGACCCTTCTCGGCGAGTGCGGCTTCGAGTTCGGCCAGGAGGGTGCCCGCGCGAACGGTGACGACCAGCTCGCTCGGTTCGTAGTTCGTGATGCCGGCGAGGTCCGCGGTGCTCAGCACTTCGCCTTGCGGTATCTCGCCATAGAAGTCCTTCGTGCCGCCGCCGCGAATGCACAGCGGCTCGGCTTCTGCAGCTGCGGCACGAATTCGCTCGACCATGTGGTTCAGTGCGGTGTCGATGCTCATCGTGGGCTCTGTATTTGATGTCGTTGTTCGGGGTGCGTGCACAGGCCACCGGGTGCTCCCCTCAGCGAATGTCCCCCGTCGGGGTGATCGCGCCGCGAAAGAGAAAAGCCGGCCTTCATCAGAACCTCGGCAGATCGGGATGCGGCAGCCTGCCGCCACGCACCACCTGCTTGCCGTACTCGGCGCAGCGCTGCAGCGTCGGAATCACCTTGCCGGGGTTGAGCATGCCCTCGGGGTCGAAGGCGCGCTTCACGCCGAACATCTGCTCGTTCTCTGCGGCGGTGAACTGCACGCACATGCTGTTGAGCTTTTCCACGCCCACGCCATGCTCGCCCGAGACGGTGCCGCCCATCGCGACGCTGGTCTCCAGGATGTCCGCGCCGAAGAGCTCGCAGCGGTGCAGCTCGTCGGGGTCGTTGGCGTCGAACAGCACCAGCGGATGCAGGTTGCCGTCGCCCGCGTGGAAGACGTTGCAGCAGCGCAGGTCGTACTTCTTCTCCATCTCCTGGATGGCCAGCAGGATGTCGGCCAGGCGCTTGCGCGGGATGGTGGAGTCCAGGCACATGTAGTCGGGGCTGATGCGGCCCGAGGCGGGGAAGGCGTTCTTGCGCCCGCTCCAGAACCTCATGCGCTCTTCCTCGCTGCTGCTGCAGGCGATGGCGGTGGCGCCCGAGGCACGCAGCACGGCGGTCATGCGACCGATCTCTTCCTCCACCTCCTCGGGCGTGCCGTCGGATTCGCACAGCAGGATGGCGGCGGCGTCGAGGTCGTAGCCGGCGCGCACGAAATCTTCGACGGCGGCGGTCATGGGCTTGTCCATCATCTCCAGCCCGGCGGGGATGATGCCGGCCGCGATCACCGCGGCCACCGCGTCACCGGCCTTCCGCACGTCGTCGAAGCTGGCCATGATGCAGCGCGCGAGCTGCGGCTTGGGTACCAGCTTGACGGTGACCTCGGTGGTCACGGCCAGCATGCCTTCGCTGCCGATGACCAGCGCGAGCAGGTCGAGCCCCGGCGCGTCGAGCGCCTCGCCGCCGAACTCGATCGCCTCGCCCTCGGCGGTGAAGCCGCGCACCCGCATCACGTTGTGCAGCGTGAGCCCGTACTTGAGGCAGTGCACGCCGCCCGAGTTCTCGGCCACGTTGCCGCCGATGGTGCAGGCGATCTGGCTCGACGGATCGGGCGCGTAGTAGAGGTTGAAGGGTGCGGCCGCCTCGCTGATGGCGAGGTTGCGCACCCCGCACTGGACCACGGCCGTACGGCTGACCGGGTCGATCTTCAGGATGCGGTTGAACCTGGCGAGCGACAGCGTCACGCCCATGGTGTGCGGCATGGCGCCGCCAGAGAGTCCGGTGCCCGCGCCGCGCGCCACCACCGGCACGCCGAGCTGGTGGCAGGTCTTGAGCACGGCGGCCACCTGCGCCTCGGTCTCGGGCAGGGCCACCACCAGCGGGCGGGCGCGGTAGGCGGTGAGGCCGTCGCACTCGTAGGGGGTGGTGTCCTCGTCGTGCCAGATCAGCGCGTGGGCCGGCAGGTGAGGCTGCAGCGCTCGCACGATCTGCGACTGGCGCTCCGTTTTCTGTAGCGAATCGTGTTGCGTGGGGGTCAGCGGCGCGTTCATGCGGCGGCCTCTTTCTTTATTTCTTGCTCGCGGGATGTCTCGTGTTTACCGCACTCTACGGACATTCCGGCCGAGCCGGGTTGATGGTTTTTCGCCGGCAGCTTGAAAGAACTTCGCGCCGGCTGTCCGGTTCAGCGCAGGCTCTGCCCCAGCCAGTCGGCGAAAGCCGCGCACTCCCAGCGCTCCAGCGTGCCCGGCTGCCAGCAGATGTAGTGCCGGTGCGGCGAGACCACCGCCTGGTCGGACAGCGCCACCAGCCGCCCCGACTCGAACCACTCCGCACCCAGCTTCTGCCGCACCAGCGCCACGCCGAAGCCGCTCGCGGCCGCGTCGTACATCAGCCCCAGGTCGTTGAACTGCGAGCCGATGGCGGGCTCGGGCTGGTCGATGCCGCAACTGGCGAACCAGGTGCCCCAGGGTTCGAGCGGGCTGCGGATCAGGCGCGCGGCTGCGATCTCGGCCGCGCTGCGAAAGCCCGTGAAGGGGCCGAACTCGTTGAGGTAGCTCGGGCTGCAGGCGGGCACCACCTGCTCTTCGATCAGCAGCCGGTGCTCGCAGTCGGCATAGCCGCCGGGGCCGTAGCGCACCTCGAGGTCGGCCTGCTCGGCCGTCACGTCGAGCAGCGGGATCGACACCTGCAGCACCAGCTCGATGTCGGGATAGATGTTGCGGAACAGCTCCAGCCTCGGCATGAGGAACTGCCGGCTGAAGGTGGGGGTGACCGCGATGCGCAGCCGCGTGGCGCGCTGCGCGGCACTGCCGCCCAGGGGCGTGGCCTGCAGCGCCGCGAGCCCCGTTCGCACGTTCGCGAGATAGGCAGCACCGTCGGCCGTGAGGCTGAAGTCGCCGCGGCCGAAGAGCTTGAAGCCGACATGCGATTCGAGCTGCCGGATGCGGTGGCTCACAGCGCTGGGCGTGACGCACAGCTCGTCGGCCGCGCGGCCCGCATGGCGCAGGCGCGCCACGGCCTCGAAGGTCAGCAGGCACTGGATCGGCGGGATGTGCTGCAGGGCCATGCGTGGCGCCGGTGCTGCGTTCTCGGTTCGGCTCGGCTCAGTCTTCGAAGAAGCTGACCGGCAGCCCGGGCGTGTCGACGCGCATCGAGATCACCGTGCCCGAGGCGGGCCGCTGCGCGATCTCGGCGGCGGGCCTGCCCTTGCGGCCGCTGGTGACGAACAGCGTCTTCAGGTCGTCGTCGCCGAAGCAGGGCATGGTCGGGCACTGCACGGGCACGGGCACCGCGGCGACGATCTCGCCCGTGGGCGCGAAGCGCAGCAGCTGCGCGCCTTCGAACATGGCGACCCAGTAGTGGCCCTGCGCGTCGACGGTGGCGCCGTCGGGGCGGCCCTGGTAGCCCAGCGGCGCATCGACGGTCCAGCCCTCGGGCTTGGCGTCGAACTGGTGGAACACGCGGGCGTGCGAGAGCGAGTTGGCCTCGGCATCCCAGTCCCATGCGCAGACCACGTGCGCGGCGGTGTCGGCCCAGTAGAGGGTGCGCGCATCGGGCGAGAAGGCCAGGCCGTTGGCGGTGGTGGACTCGTTGGCCATCTGCGTGAGCGTGGGCGAGACGCCTGTGCCGGGGCGCGCGTCGAAGCAATAGAGCGCGGCGTTGGCGCGGTCCTTCGCCTCGTTGAGCGAGCCGCCCCAGAAGCGGCCCAGCGGGTCGCACTTGCCGTCGTTGAAGCGCATGGTGCGCACGTCGTGCTCGACGCGCGCCATCGCGGCCAGCTCGCCACCCCATTCGCGCGCACGGTAGATGCCGTCGCGCAGCGCGATCACCAGGCCGCCGCTGCGCGCGGGCGCCATGCAGCCGGGTTCGGTGGGCAGGGGCCAGCGCTCGACCTTCGCGCCCGGCGACCCGATCTCGCCGCGCGTGCGCAGCACTGCACGGCCCGGAATGTCGAGCCAGTAGAGCGATCGTTCTTCGGGATGCCAGAACGGCGATTCGCCGAGCTCGCAGAGGCTGTCTTCGATGGAGGTCCACATGGTGGCGAGATTTTGCTCCCGCCCGCCGGGGCCCCGGACAAAAAAAAGCCCGCTGGCGCCGAAGCGCTCGCGGGCTGAACATCCAAAGGAGACCTCGCTTGAAACTTTTTCTTCAGTCGGGGAACACCGCGGAACCGGCTTTGCCGGGCCGCTGGTGTTGCCCCCTGCAAGGGGGAAGGCGCGCGCGACACGAAGTCGCGAAGCCTGGGGGTTTACCTGTTGTATGCGGTCTCGCCGTGCGAGGAGATGTCGAGGCCTTCGCGCTCTTCTTCTTCCGACACACGCAGGCCGAGGGTCAGGTCGGCGATCTTGTAGGCGATGAAGGCCACGACGCCAGACCACACGATCGTGAGCAGCACGCTCTTGATCTGGATCCAGACCTGTGCGCCCATCGCGAAGGTGTCGGGGGTCGCGCCGCCGGTGCCGCCGAGGCCCTTGGCAGCGAACACGCCGGTCAGGATGGCACCGAGGATACCGCCCACGCCGTGGACGCCGAACACGTCGAACGCGTCGTCGGCACCGAGCATGCGCTTCAGGCCGCCCACGCCCCACAGGCAGACCAGGCCGGCCAGCAGGCCCAGCACGATCGAACCCATCGGGCCGACGAAGCCGGCGGCGGGCGTGACGGCCACCAGGCCGGCGACGGCACCGGATGCTGCACCCAGCATCGAGGCCTTGCCCTTGTGCAGGCTCTCGCCCAGGATCCACGACAGGGCCGCGGCGGCGGTGGCGAGCACCGTGTTCACGAAGGCCAGGCCGGCGACGGCGTTGGCAGCACCGGCCGAGCCGGCGTTGAAGCCGAACCAGCCGACCCACAGCAGCGAAGCGCCGACCATGGTGAGCGTGAGCGAGTGAGGCGTGAAGGCTTCCTTGCCGTAGCCGACGCGCTTGCCGACCATGTAGGCGCCGACCAGGCCGGCCACACCGGCGTTGATGTGCACCACGGTGCCGCCGGCGAAGTCCAGAGCGCCGTCCTTGCCCAGCAGGCCGCCGCCCCACACGATGTGGGCGATCGGCACGTAGCTGAAGGTGAACCACAGCACCGAGAACAGCAGCACGGCCGAGAACTTGGCGCGCTCCGCGAAGGCGCCGACGATCAGCGCCACGGTGATGGCCGCGAAGGTGCCCTGGAAGGCGACGAACACGTATTCGGGAATCGTGGTCAGCGCGCCGAAGGTCTCCTGCGTGATGCCCTTCATGAAGATCTTGTCGAATCCTCCGAAGAAGTTGCCGTCACCCGAGAAGGCCAGGCTGTAGCCGTAGACGGCCCACAGGATGCTGATCAGCGAGAAGATCACGAAGACCTGCATCAGCACCGACAGCATGTTCTTCGAGCGGCCCAGGCCGCCATAGAACAGCGCGAGGCCGGGGATGGTCATCAGGATCACGAGAAGGGTCGAAGTCAGCATCCAGGCGGTGTCGCCGGAGTCGATCTTCGGAGCGGGGGCCGCGGCGGGCGCAGCAGGAGCTGCATCGGCGGCGGCCGGGGCTGCCGCTGCGGGAGCAGCAGCCGGGGCGGGCGCGGCGGCAGCGGGTGCCGACGCGGCCGGAGCCTCGGCGGTTGCCGCGGCGGGAGTCTGCGCGAAGCCGGTGGTACCGGCAGCCAACACGCTCAAGCCGAGCGCAAGAGAGACAAGCAGTTTTTTCATAGTCGTTGTTCTTTCGGGCCAGGACTCGATCAGAGGGCTTCGCGGCCCGTTTCGCCGGTGCGGATGCGAACGACCTGTTCGAGGTTGTAGACGAAGATCTTGCCGTCGCCGATCTTGCCGGTGCGCGCAGCGCCTTCCACCGCCTCGATCACGCGATCGACGAGGTCGTCGGAGACGGCCGCTTCGATCTTGACCTTGGGCAGGAAGTCGACCACGTATTCAGCGCCGCGGTAGAGCTCCGTGTGGCCCTTCTGGCGGCCGAAACCCTTCACCTCGGTGACGGTGATCCCCTGCACGCCGATGGCCGACAGCGCTTCGCGCACTTCGTCGAGCTTGAACGGTTTGATGATGGCTGTGACCAGCTTCATGAGTTTTCTCCTTCGGATGGAAATGAAGTGGCGCGGCAGCTTGGGCCACGCCTCGTTGTTGTATGGCTTACAGCGTCTTCGTCAGCGTGACGATGAAGCGGGCCTTGTTCGGCGAGTAGTAGGTCGTGCCGAAGGTGCCGAAGCCGAAGTCGACGCCCGGGTTGCTCACCGCGAGGTACGAGTTCTTCTTGTTGGCGCCCTGGACCGAGCCGGTCAGCGACAGGCCGTTGCCGAAGTCGTAGCTCGCGCCGATGTTGTAGTCGACGTAGCTCTTGTAGCCCAGGCTGCGGATGTCGCTGGACATGTTGGTGAAGCCCACGGCAGCCTTCAGCGTGACCTTGGGCACGATCTCCTTGCTGTACGACAGGTTCAGGTAGCCCGTGTTCGTGCCCTTCAGGCCCGAGCCGGCCTTGTTGCCTGCGTAGCCGAAGTAGTCCTTCGACACGGTGTGCGAGTACTTGGCGGTGAAGGAGCCGAAGCTGTCGTTCGCGTAGGTGGCGCCGACGTACAGCTCGGTGGTGTTGCCCGAGGAGTTGCCCGGGTAGATGTAGGTGAGCGCACCGACGTCCATGTCCAACGGGCCGGCCTTGAACTTGTAGCCGCCGTAGACGTCCATCTCGATGCTGTTGCCCTTGAGCCAGTTGACGCTGGAGTTCCAGTTGCCGACGTAGAAGCCGCTGTCGCCGAAGGCGTAGTCCAGGCCGCCCTGGATGGCGGGCTTGAAGCCCTTGGTCTTGGCGTAGTCGTTCTTGCCGATCATGTCCTGGTCCTGGCCACGGAACTTGTAGTTCGTGGTGATCGACACGTTGCCCGTGAGGTTCGGTGCGGGTGCCGCAGCCGGTGCTGCTGCGGCGTCGGTCGTTGCAGTCTGCGCCAGGGCCGCGCCGGACGCGGTCAATGCGGTGGCCAGAACGATCAGCGCCTGGGCGGCGGTACGGTGCGTCATCAGGGAACTCCTCGAAGGTGTGTTGTGGGACCGAGGGGTTCAAAGCAGGGAGCGTGCCAAAGTGCACGAATGCCTCCTCTCGCAACCGCCCCCACGTCGTGGTTGAGAGCCAAATCGTTACAACACCTGTTGCGAGTGGTTGCAGATGCACGGTGCGCCGCACCACCGCGGGAACGCCCAAAAAGTGCGCACCATCTTGGGGAGAGGGAGAGGAATGGGACTGTCTTTGGTGCAAAGCCGCGCCTTGCTGGGTCTTGAAGCGGCCAGTGTCACGGTAGAGGTGCATCTGGCGAACGGTTTGCCCAGCTTCACGCTGGTCGGACTGGTCGAAACGGAGGTCAAGGAGGCGCGCGAGCGCGTGCGCTCTGCGCTCCAGAACGCGGGGCTGGAATTCCCCAATAACAAACGCATCACGGTCAACCTCGCGCCGGCCGACCTGCCGAAGGACTCCGGGCGCTTCGACCTGCCCATCGCGCTGGGCATCCTCGCCGCCAGCGGCCAGATCGACGACGCGAAGCTCGCCGGCCACGAGTTCGCCGGCGAGCTCTCGCTGTCGGGTGAGCTGCGGCCCGTCCGCGGCGCCCTGGCCATGGCGCTCGCCCTGCACACGCGCGGCGTCGCGACCCGGCTGGTGCTGCCCCTGGAGAGTGCGCTGGAGGCGGCCCTGGTGCCGGGCGGCGAGGTCTACGGCGCGAAGCACCTGCTGGACGTGGTGCGCCAGTTCGTGGCGACCGACGAGGAAGCCTCCCAGCTGCCCGACACCGCGGACGACGGCTGGGCCCGCATCCACGCCGCGCCCGACGTGGCGCCACCCCGCTACGCCGACCTGGCCGAAGTCAAGGGCCATACCGGCGTCAAGCGCGTGCTCGAGATCGCCGCGGCGGGCGGCCACAGCCTGCTGATGGTGGGCGAGCCCGGCTCGGGCAAGTCGATGCTGGCCCAGCGCTTCGCCGGCCTGCTGCCCGCGATGCAGATTGACGAGGCACTGGAGAGCGCCGCAGTGGCCAGCCTGGGCGGGCGCTTCGCGACGCAGCGCTGGCGCGTGAGGCCTACCTGCGCGCCGCACCACACTGCGAGTGCCGTGGCGCTGGTCGGCGGAGGCTCGCCGCCGCGCCCCGGGGAAATCTCGCGCGCGCACCATGGCGTCCTCTTCCTCGACGAATTCCCCGAGTTCGCCCGATCCGCCCTCGAAGCGCTGCGCGAGCCGCTGGAGACCGGCACGATCACCATCGCGCGCGCCGCGCAGCGCGCCGAATTCCCCGCGCGCTTCCAGCTCGTCGCCGCGATGAACCCCTGCCCCTGCGGCTATCTCGGCTCCTCGGCACGGCCCTGCCGCTGCACGCCGGAACAGGTCTCGCGCTACCAGGGAAAGCTCAGCGGCCCGTTGCTCGACCGCATCGACCTGCACATCGAAGTGCCGCCGGTCTCGGCCCAGCTGCTGCTCGAAGCGCCTGCGGGCGAATCGACCGACAGCATCCGCGAACGCGTCGTCGCCGCGCGCGAGCGCGCGATGCAGCGCCAGGGCCACGCCAACCAGTCGCTGCACGGCGCGGCCATCGACCGCCACGCGGCCCTCGACGACACGGCCCGCGCATTCATGTTCAACGCCGCCGCCAAGCTCGGATGGTCCGCGCGCAGCACGCACCGGGCGCTGAAGGTGGCGCGCACGATTGCGGATCTGGCGGGGTCGGAGGCGGTGCAGGTCGGGCACCTGGCGGAGGCGGTGCAGTACCGAAGGGCGCTGCGCGGGGCTGCCTAGAAGTAGAAGAAGAAAAAGAAGAAGAGCTTCTCGACCCGCCCCTCAGCTCACCAGCGAATCGATCCACTGCGCTGCCTGAGTCCCGCTCTGCTCGAAGTAGTGGGTGTGCGCGCCGATGCCCATGCACACGTCGTGCTCCGATCCGTAGGGCCCCGGCGCGAAGGCCGGCGCCGGGTTCCAGAGCGTCGCATGGCCGCCCACGGTGTCGATCGCAGGAGGCGGGTCGCACCATAGCCAGCGGCCGACGTAGTCGCCGGTGGTGTACAGGTTGACCCAGCGGTTGGCGCCGACGTCGCAGGCGAGCGGGCCGCTGTTGGCCGGCGTCCTGGCCCGCCCCACCCATTCGTAGAGGAGCGGAAAGCGCGCCGCGTAAAGCTGCCGCAGCGGGCAACCCGCGGTCAGCAGGTGAAGCTTGCCCTGCAGCTGCGGCCACAGCCGCGTGACGCGGTCCTCAATGCCGGCATCGGCCTGCCATTGCGCGCGGTGCTGCAGGTAGCGCAGGAGTTCGGTGGAGATCACCGTGCCCTGGCTGTGCGCCACGATCACGATACGGTCGTACTGTTGCGCCACGAGGTGTTCGAGCAGCGCCACGTAGCGCGAGAAGATCCGGGCGCGCGGGATGGCGTGGCGCGGGAACTCGCGGAAATGGTTGTCCACGTCCAGTGCCACGTCGAGCGGCAGCCGCAGCCAGGGCACGTAGCGGGACAGCACCCCGCCGAAGGCCGAGAGCGCCGCGGCCGCGGTGGCGGCACTGAGTACCAGGGGCTTGAGCACGCTCTCCGACAGAGGCCCGAACCATTCGATGTACGCGCCGCCTATCAGGTCCTTCGGCAAGATGCCGCAGCGCGCCAGCAGCAGCACGACGCCGACGACGGCAGCCACCACCACGCTGGTTGCCGCAAGCCCGGTGACGACGGCTTCGAGCCGGCGGTAGCCGCCGCTGAGCCAACGCCCCAGATCCTGCGCCGTGCCTACGCCGTTCCTGATTTCGGCGAGCACGCTGGGCACGAGCACCACGATCATGTAGAGCAGCAGCGCCAGCGTAAGGCCTGCTGCGAGCACGAAGGTCTCGGTGCTGCGGAGATAGCGCTGGTGCAGGAAGTTGGAGCCCTTGTCGAAACAGCCCGAGGCCACGTCGAAGATCAGCGGGCAATACGAAGTGCCCTCTGCGCCGAATTCCACCAGCGTGGTGAGCAACGCCCAGATCGCCATCGAGAGAGCGACGAAGGAAGCCATGGACACCATCAGCCCCAGCCGCCCGGTCGCCACGCTGCCGCGCGCGGCATCGCCGTCACGAGCCGCGATCTGTCCAAGGACGAACCACAGCAGGAAGGGCACGACCGCCGCGGCCCACCAGATCACGATGCCCAGCAGCATGAACTCGAATGCGCGCATGCCGGCGCGCACCCAGTCGTGCAGGTCGACCGCTTGCGCCCTGGACGCGAACGTGGCCGACACCAGGTGCCCCAGCAACAGCAGCGTCGTGGCCGCGAGGAAGGCGAGCCCCACCGCGCGCATCGCCGGGAAGCGCGCGGCCGCCACCCGCAGGACGTAGTCGAACAGCAGTCCGAGCAGCGCCAGGCAGCCCAGGCCCACCACCCAGTGCGCCGGCACCCAGTGCAGCAGCGCCGTGGCGGCTATCGCGCAGGCTGCCGCAGCGAAGCGGTTCGCAGGCCGCGCACCATACCGGTAGCAGTACCACCACAGCGCGAGCGCCGGCGCTGCCACGGCCAGCACTGTGCGCAGCACGGCGGTGTGCGGCTGCGCTACGCCCCAGGCGACGATCAGCAGCCCGATGAGCAGCAGCTGCGAGAACAGGTTGGCCAGCAGGTTGGAAAAGGCCCAGTCCAGCCCTCGCTGCAGGTTCGCCAGCCATTGCCAGCGGCGCGGCGGCTTGCCGTCCGGCTGCCGCAGCCCGGCCTCGGCACTGGCACGATCCACTGCATCGCGCCCCAGCAGCGAGAGGCGGAACACGACGGTGAAGAGTTCGGTGACGATGCGCGGCAGCACACCCGACAGCCGCGACAGGTCGGCCCAGTACATCTCGTGCACGTCCACCTGCTGCGGCGATGCGCCCGAAGCGGTTGAGGTGCGGGTCATGCGGATGCGAGCGGCTTCGTAGGCCTCGTTGTCGGCGCCCTTCCACTTGGAGAGCAGGTAGTCGCTGAAGGCGATGCCCGCGTCGGCCGAGACCATGGCCCTCGGCGTGGGACCGCGGTTCCTGGCGCCAGCGGAAGCATCCAGCCTGCCCTTGCCGACGATCCACTCATCGCGCAAGAAGTCCGAGCGCAGCGATTGCTCGAAGGCCTTTCCCATCGAGTCGGGCGCCTGCATCGATGGCTGGACGCGCCGCGTCGAGCCCGGAGGCAGCGGCTTCGACGAGCGGTTGCCGGCCATCGCCTTCAGCGGCGGCACCGCCACGATGAAGCTGTTGCAGTCGCCATGGCTGTAGCGAGCCGACGGCGTGCCGGCATTCACCATCAGCGAGGCGATGGCGCGCGCAGTGTCGCCGGATTTCTGGTCGGCGACGCCATGGATGGCGACAACGGCCACGCGCTCCGAATGGCGCGCAGCGGCAGTCCCGGGCCGCTCTTCCTCTTCGCTGCTTGTCGTAGCGCTCATGGTCGTCCTCCTGCTCGCCGATGGCCGGCTGCGGTGACACCCACGGGAAGGCGGACTGGCCGAGAGAGAAAGAGAAAGAAAGAAGAGATCAAGCCGGCTTCGCGCGGGAGCGACGCATTCTTCCCGCGCGGCCACGCGCTGCGCCATCCCGCAAAAGCAGGATGCGGACTATGGCCAAAGCCCTGTCGGGCCGCCGGATCCGGCTACTTGAACTCGTGACTCACCACGGGCGCCGACTTGCTGTCCTGCACCGTCACGCGCTGCCGGTACACCTCGAGATCGCCGTTGCGCACCTCGATGTTGTAGATGCCCGGTCGCAGCGACAGCGACTTCAGCGGCGGGCTCACGCCGCGGTCCGCGCCGTCGACGAACACCTGGCCCCAGGGCCGGACGTTGAACAGCACGCGGCCCATGCCGGGCGCTGCCGCCGGCGCGGTGGTCGTGGCGCCCGGGGTGCCGGGAGCGGCACCTGCGACGGCGGTTCCGGGCGGCTGCGTGCCGGGAGCGACGGGCACCGAGGGCGGGGAGACGCGGTTGATCTCGGCGATGGCGTTGCGCGCCTCGCGGGCGTGCAGGCCGCGGCGGTAGCGGCGCAGGTAGGCCTCGTAGCCTTCGCGCGTGTTCTCGCTCTGCGCGAGGTTCCAGTCCTCGGCCTCGGCGGTGGCGAGCGCGGATTCGGGCGGGGTGACCGGCGTGGCGGGCGTTGCTGGCGTCGTCGGCGTCGCCCCGGACGTGGAGGCCGGCACGTTTTCGAGCGGCGTCAGCGGCGCGGCGCCTGCGACGGGCGCGCTGGCCGCCGCAGCTGGAGCCTAAGCGGCAGCGCCGCCGGCCACGGCCGGCGGCACGCCGTCGGCGGCGGAAGGCGTGGCGCCGGTGTTGGCCGCGGGCGGCATCGCGGCCGGCGGCGCGGTGTTGCTCGACATCGGCTCGCTCGGCGGCGGCACCGGCACCATCGCGGTCTTCTGCTCCTGCGGCTGCATGCCCGAGGTGAGGCGCAGGCCGATCCAGGCGCCCACGGCGACCAGGGCTATCAGCAGCATGCCGACCATCCCCCATGGCGGGCGCTTGAGCTTCTGCTTCGGTGCTGGCGCGGCAGCCGCGCCCTTCTGCGCGGCCTGGGCCTTGGCGCGGGCGCCGCGATCCTCCTGCGCCGCGCGCGGTGCCGGCGCTGGCGCGGGAGCGCGCACCGGTTCAGGGACGGCCACCGGCACCGGTGTCGCGATCGGCTCCAGCGGCGCGGGCGCCGACACCGGAGAGAACTGCTGCGGCGTCAGTTGCGGAGGCGGCGGCGTGGCCGATACGGGCGCGGCGGGAATGATCACCGCCGGCACGCCCATGCCGCTCACGTAGATGTCGCCCAGCTTCACCAGCCCGAGCTCGGCGGCGAAGGCGGCCACGGTCTGCGTGCGGTCCTTGCTGTGAACGGCCAGCGTGTGGTCGATGGCGGCGCAGAAGGCCGGGCTCAGGTCGTCGCGGCCCATGGACGACAGCGGCACGTAGGCGTCCTGCACGCTGCGCACCACGGCCGAGGGCGGCGGGTGCCCGGTGACCGCGCGGTACAGCACCGCGCCCAGCGCGTAGAGGTCGGTCCAGGCGCCCTGCAGCAGCGTGTTGTCGTCGGCGTACTGCTCGATGGGCGAGTAGCCCGACTTGACCATCACCGCCACCTCGTCGACGAGGTCGGCGATCGACTTGCGCGCCGCGCCGAAGTCGAGCAGCACCGGCATGTCGTCCTGCTGGATGAAGATGTTGTCGGGAGCGATGTCGCGATGGAAGCACTGGCTGCGGTGCAGCGTCTCCAGCGCGCCCAGCAGCGGTCCCAGCATGCCCAGCAGCCAGGGCTCGGTGATCCTGCCGGGCTCCTCCTCGGCCAGACGGCGCAGCGTGCGGCCCTTGTAGAGCTGGATCGCCATGTAGGCGGTGGAATTCGCCTCCCAGAAGCGATGCACGCGCACCAGCGCCGGGTGGCTGAACTGCGCGAGGGTGCGGGCCTCGTTGATGAAGCTGCGCAGGCCCGCCTGGAAGGTGGCGGTAAGGCGCTCCGAGCGCACGTGCACGCTGTTGTCGCCCACGCGGCGCGCGAGCATGGCGGGCATGTATTCCTTGATCGCGACCTCGCGCTGCAGCGAGTGGTCGTAGGCGCGGTAGACGATGCCGAAGCCGCCCTCGCCGATCACCTCAAGCAGTTCGAACTCGTCGAGGCGATGGTTCACGCCCAGCGGATGCGGGCGCTCGTCCTGCGCGTCGGCCGCCGGGCTTCCGATGCCGTGCGTGGTCGTCATGCTTGCGTTCCTCCTGCGGGACGACCCACCCCATGACCCTCATGGCCCCCCTGGATCGATCGGCCGACCTGGCTCTTCTTGTTCATGCCCATGGCACATGTCCCTGCGAAAACAACTTGGAAAACAGCGGCGTGTTGAGCCCTCCGCCATGGGCGGCTGTGCGCAACGGCGACCCGTCGGCCTGGTTGGTCCACCAGTAGCTGGTGCTGCCGAAGGGGTCGAAACACAGTGGAAGCTCCGGCCAGCCCAGGCGCTGCTGGGCGCTGGCGCCACCGGCCGTAGGCCCGAGGATCGAAAGGATGTCGTCCGAGCCGCCGCTGGCAGTCTGGAAGCCCGCACGGCCGGCCGCCAGCACCTGGCTGTCGAACTGGTCCGGCGCCACGCCGTGGCGGATGGCCTGCAGCATCGCGGTGCCGCACTGCCAGTACCACTCGGCCGAGCCTTCGAGCACCGAGGGGCGGTAGCTGCGCGCGGCCACCTGCAGGGTGATGCATACGGGGTAGTAGCGGCCCACCCGGTCGCAGCTCGGCGCGATGCAGCCGAACTGGACCGCGTCGACGCCCTGCGTGGCGGGGATCGCGAAATTCCACACCGGTGCCACCGCGTAGTGGCGCGTCATGGCGTCGGGCCAGCGCTTGAAGCTGCCCAGGCCGTTCTGCATCCAGCGGTCCCACCAGGCCTGGAGTTCGCGCGGCATGCGGCGATAGAGGAAGTCGCCGGCGGCGGGCAGCTTGCCGTACCAGCCGATCTGCTCGTCGACGGGCACCCAGGCCTGCGGAGGAATGCTGCTGTTCATCTCAGGACTTCCCCGGGCACGAGAAGCTGTTCATCTGCGGCAGGCGCAGCGGGTTGTAGACGCTGTTGGCCGTGACCGCGAGCACCACCTTCTTGCCCTGCAGGTCGAAGCTGGCATTGAAGGACTCGGGCGAGCTGCCCGCGGAGATCGAGGCCTTGTCGAAGAGCCGGTGCAGCGCCCAGGGGCCTTCGGTCACGATGCCGCCTGCCGGCGTGCCGTTGGCGGTGGTCACCTGCAGGCGCACCTGGTTGCTGTTGCGCGGGCCCGGCCACTTGATGGTGCTGGGCGCCTGCGGGCCGTGTGCGTAGCGCACCGTCTGGCCGTCGACGTCGAGCGTGAACTGCGTGAGCGCCGCGTCCATGTCCTCGGGCCGGATGTCGATGGTGAACGAGGGCGTGCGCCCGCCCGCCATGCCCGAGAAGAACACGTCGCGGATGGCCTGCGCCTTCTGGAACGAATCGAGGTACGCCGAGCGCCCGGTGGCGCTGCCGTCCACGCCGCGCTTGAAGGCCCACGGATTGACCGAGGTGTCGACCTGCGTGATGAGGTTCTTCTGGAAGAAGTCGTCCATCATCCCGCCCGGCGCGAACAGCTGCGCGAAGTCGCCCGAGGCCACGTCGCGGTTCGATCCGCGCGTGAACGGGTAGCGCCCCGCGATCGCCTGGTTGCAGAAGGTGCCGATGCTGGCCGCCGCGCTCTGCCCGATGTTCTGCCGCGTCACCGCCGCAGCCTTCGACGAGGCGGTGGCGGAAAGGTCGTTCAGCATGCCCTGGAAGGGCACCGGCAGGCGCCCCGCTTCGGCCTGCACCTTGGTGACGGCGTCGCTGGTCGGCGGGATGTTGCCGCTGCGCAGCGCGGTGTCGGTGGCGGTGAGGAAGTTGTAGAGCTCGTTGATGAGCGCCGCCGTCGCGTCGATCGGCGCCTGTCCGCCCTGCTTGGGCGCGGTGACCATGCGTCGCAGCGGCTCGAAGTGGTTGTCCACCAGCGACTCGGGGCGGTCCACGCGCGTGTTGCGGCGCTGGCTGCCGTCGGGCTGGCCGATGAGCTGCTCGATGCGCTCGCGCGTGCTCTGCACGCGGTTCTGCGCCTGGTCGAGCAGGCTGCGCGCGGCCTCGTCATGATTGCGCAGCAGGTCGGTCTCGCGCGCGGCGCCGCGGATGATGCGCGACATCGGCGACTCGGCGGTCGACAGCACGCGCGTCATCTGGATGCTCTGCAGCAGCGAGCGGCTGTCGGCCAGGCGGATGTCGACGAGGTAGTCGTCCCACACCTTGATGTAGTCGGTGAGGTAGAGCCGGCGCACCTCGCGCAGCAGCAACTCGCGCGAGGTGATGTCGGCGATGCCGGGCGCGCGGATCTGGAGCACCCAGCGGTCTTCCTGCTCGAGCGACAGCGTGGTCTCGGCCATGCGCTTGTCGAAGATGTCCCAGTAGCCGCGGTAGGTGAAGAGCGTGGGAATGCCGTCGGTCAGCGGCTTGCCGCTCGCGCGCCTGATGACCAGCGCCGACTCGGCGCCGCCCGCCTCGGCGATGCTGAACGCGTTGGGCGGACTGGTCTGCAGCAGGATGCGGCGCAGCCGCGCGTACGAGCGCTGCGCCAGCGGCACACCGGCCAGGCGCTCGCGCGTCTGCGTGATGAGCCTGTCGTCCTTGGCGAAGGGCGAGGTCACCACGCGGCCCGAGAACAGCGCCTTCAGGTGCGACTCGAGGTTGGCGCGCTGCTCGCGCGTGAGCGATGCGCCGATCTTGCGGTCGACGTCGGTGAGCAGCCAGGCCTGCAGGAAGTCGGCGTCGTAGCGCTCGGCGTCGTACAGCATGAGGTAGGCCTTGAGCGCCTCGTAGCTGTATTCGGCGTCGTTCTTCGCGGCTTCGCGCAGCGACTGCTCCACGCGCTGCGCGGCCTGCGGCAGCAGCACGGTCTCGAGGGCGCGCTGGTAGACACCGTCGGTCGCGGCCTGCAGCTTCTCGCCCTGGTAGAGGCCGAAGCGGTAGGAGGTGGGCGGATCGCCGATGTCGAAGTGGCTGGACTTCGGCAGATCGCGCAGCCTGTCGAGGATGAGCAGCGAGCTCGCGATGTCGCCGCTGGTGTCGACCACCGTGGGCAGCTCGCCGCGCGCTGCCGCCTTGTTGAAGGCCTTGGCGTTGGTGTCTACCTCGGCCACGTAGTCCTTGTTGTTGCGCCAGCTGTTCACGCAGGCGCCCAGCAGCAGCACCAGCAGCACGCCGATCACGCTGTAGCCCGCGATGTCGATGGCCCGCTTGCGCCGGTACCAGCGCAGGTTGGTGCCTGCCACGCCCGCGTCGCGGAAGATCACCTGCTGCAGCAGGTCCTTCAGGAAGTAGCTCTTGCCCGGGCCCGGCGGCGGTGCCGGCGGCGCATTGACCTGCAGGTAGCGCTTGATGGCGCCCATCACGCGGTCGAAGGCCGTGCCCTCTTGAGTGCCGCTGGTGAAGTACACGCCGCGCAGCATCGACGCGGCCTCGAACTTCGACGGATTGAACACGTCGGCCAGGAAGGTGCCGAGGATGTCCTCGAAGCTCGCGAACTGCTGCGGCAGCAGGTAGGCCTGAGCGCGGCGCATCGGGTCGGACTCGGCCGCCAGCAGCTCGGGCAGGCGCTCGTCCAGGCGCTGGTGCAGCAGCTTGTATTCCTGGTGGAAGCGCTCGCGCAGGTCGGCACCCACGGGCGCCGCGCCCTTGTTGCCCTTACCGGCCTTCGCCGGGTTGCCCTGGATCGGGAAGGTGAAGCCCCACACCTGCTGACGCTCGGTGCGGCCCAGCGAGCCGAAGTATTCGTTGAAGCCGGCCAGCAGGTCGGTCTTGGTGACCAGCACGTACACCGGGAAGTCGATGCCCAGGTCGTTGCGCAGCTCCAGCAGCCGCTTGCGCAGCGCCATCGCGTGGCGCGCGCGCTGGGCGTCGTCGGCCAGCGGCAGGTCGGCGATGCTGATGGTGAGGATCGCGCCGTTGATCGGCTGGCGCGGGCGGAACTTCTTCAGGAGTTCGATGAAGCCCTTCCACTCGCTCTCGTCGGTCTCGCGGTTGCTTTCGTGCGTGGTGTAGCGCCCGGCGGTGTCGATCAGCACTGCCTCGTTGGTGAACCACCAGTCGCAGTTGCGCGTGCCGCCGATGCCGCGCACCGCGGCCTTGCCGAGCTGGTCGGCCAGCGGGAAGTCGAGGTCGGAGTTGACCAGCGCGGTGGTCTTGCCCGAGCCCGGCGCGCCGATGAAGATGTACCAGGGCAGCTGGTAGAGATACTGCCGGTCGAACAGCGAGAAGCGGCTGGCGGGCTTGCCGTCGGCATCCGCGCCGAAGCGCATGTTCTTCAGGATGTTCGTGGCGTCGGTGAAGCCGCTCTGCAGCTCCTTGATCTCGGGCGCGTCCTCGGGCTTGGCTTCCTTCTCGCTCTTGGAGGGCGTGCGCAGCTGGTTGAGCAGCTGCGCGTTGAGCCGGCGCTCGCGCCATTTCCGGTAGATGACGCGCACGATCCAGATCGTGAACATCAGCACGATGACCACGATGCGCACGATCTCGTCCTCGAGCGGACGGTAGCGGCCCACCGCGATGGCCGGGCCGATGACCCAGATCAGGAAGGCGAGCGCGACCAGGCCCAGGAAGACCCACAGGTCGCGGCTGATGAGAAAACGGAAGACGGCGCGCAGCATCAGCGGTTGCCTCCGGAGCGCGGTGCGGGCACGGGTGCGGGTGCGGGCGCAACGAGAGGCGCGGGAGCCACCGGCGCCACCAGCAGCGTCACCTCGACGCGGCGGTTGCGCGCGCGGTTGGCGGGGGAATCGTTGGGCACGATCGGGTCTGCGTCGCCGCGACCTTCGGCGCGCAGGCGTTCGGGCCGCGCAAGTCGCGCTGCGATCATCTTCTTCACCGCGTCGGCGCGGGCCTGGGAAAGTTGCCAGTTGGAGGGGAAGCGCACGCTGCGGATCGGCTGGTCGTCGCTGAAGCCGCTGACCAGCACGTTGCCTTCCACGGAATTGAGCGCATCGGCCACGCGCACGAGCACGGGCGCATAGCGGTCGAGCACGCGGTCGGAGCCCGAGGCGAAGAGGCCGTCGCCGCGCAGCACCACGACACTGCGATCCGCCTCGTCTCGCACGGTCAGCAGGCCTTCGCGGATCTCGGGCTCGAGGAAGCGCTGCAGGCGCGGCACCGGCGCCGGCATGACGACCGCGCGCTCGGCCTGCGGCAGGCGTACCGCGTTGACGGCCGCGAAGGCGCCGTCGGAGTGGCCCGCGAGATTGAAGGTGAGGAACGCGAACACGCCCATCAGCAGCACCGCCGCCACCGCACCCACCGCCCACACGGGCAGCCAGTTGCGCGAACGGCGTACGGGGGCGCTGCCGTCCTGCCAGTGCGGCGACAGCGGAACCGGGATCTCGCCGCGCGTCTGCCGGATGATCTGCAGCAGGCGCTGCTTGAGCGTCTCCAGCTGCGATCGGCCGTTGTCGATGACGCGGAAGCGCCCCTCGAAACCCATCGCCAGGCAGAAATAGATGAGCTCGATCAGGTGCAGGTGCTGCTGCGGGTTCTGCACCAGGCGCGACAGGAGCTGGAAGAACTTCTCGCCGCCCCAGGTCTCGTTGTGGAACATCACCAGCAGGCTCTGCGACGACCAGATGCTGCCGCCCCATGGCGTGAGCGCGGCGGCCTCGTCGACCGCGGTGCACAGGCAGTAGCGCGCGCCGATGATGACCTCAGGCGCGATGCCCGCCTGCTGTGCGCGCGTCTCGAAGCGGCGGACCTCGTCGACGAGATGCTCGCGCAGCTGAGAGGGCGCGGGATGGTGGCCGGTGGCGCGGATCTGCGGGATCAGGTCGAGCAGCGGGTTGGCCGCGGCCACGAGCGGGTTGTTGCCCGCGAGCGCCGTGTCGCCCGCATGCGGGCGCCGCGCGTCATGCCAGGCGGTGAAGGAATCGGGCTGCGCGCCCAGGCCGCCCATGCCGGCACCGCGCGAGGCGGGCGGCATGCCGCCCATGTCGCCATTGGCGTTGCCGCCGCCGGGATTCGGCGGCACGAAGCCTCCCGGACCGACGGCCATGTCGTTGACACCGTTCATAGAGTCCCTCACGGACGGATGGCCCAGAACTCCATGGCCAACCCGGGAAAGTCACCGGCCAGGTGCATCGCCACACCGCCCGACTTCTCGAGCTGGCGCCACATGTCGCCGCTCTTGTCGAGTTCGAAATAGTGGTAGCCCGCGTTGTACGGAATCTGCCGCGGCGCAACCGGCAGCGGACGCACCACCACGCCCGGCAGCTGCAGCTGCACGAGGTCGCGGATGCGCTCGACGGAGCCGATCTTCACCTGCGTCGGGAAGCGCTGCTGGATCGCATCGGCCGGAAGGTCGGCATGCACCGCGAGCACGAAGCCGGCGTTGCGCACCAGCACCGGGTCGGGCATGCGGCCCACGCGCACGCCGTGGCTGCGCTCTTCGAGTTCGATGGCGATGGCGCTCTGCTCGAGCACGGCCGACAGCGAACGCCGGAGCTCTTCGAGCAGCGGGCGGATGCACTCGTTGAGGTTGTCGTGGTCGTAGATCGGCCACAGCACCGGACGGCGCGTGGGCGAGGTGTGCGTGGCCAGGTGGCAGGCCAGCTTGAGCCAGTCGACGAAGAGCTCCTCGGGGTGCACCTGAACGGCCTGCTGCGCATGCCAGGTGAGCGCGAGATAGCGGTTCACCAGTTCGAGCAGCAGGAAGTCGGAGACCTCGCTCACGCCGCCGCGGCCCGGCTGCGAGAGGCGCGAGGCCAGAGCCTCGGAGCGCTGCGTGAGCAGGCCATGCAGTTCCGCGATCATGCTGCGCAGCATGGGGTGCGCGGAGGCGTCGAGCACCGGCGGTATGTAGTTGGCGTCGACCACCAGCTTGTGGTCGGTGCGCCGCTCGATCACGCGCACGGCGCCGATGGATTGCCACTCGGCGGTCAGCGAGGAAGCGCGTGCGAGGCGCAGGCGAGGCGCGGCGAGCTGCAGCACCGCCGGACCCAGCGCGACGGCATTGCCGTCGTTGACCTCGCGCTCGATCACGCCGAAGCGCGCGGCCGAGCCCTCGTCTTCCGAGAAGATGACCTCCTCGCTGCCCGGCCTGCGCAGGGGCAGCGCCAGAACGATGAGTTCGTCGGTGAGTTCGCTGGGCACTTCGTAGGGAGGCGGCGCGTCTTCGGCGCCGAACGAGAACGGCGTGCCGTCGGGCATCACGCCCGCGCCGCCGAGCAGCGACACGCGGCCCAGCGCGAAGGCGTCGCGGTCGATGTCCAGGTGCAGCCAACCCCAGTAGGCGCCTTGCAGGCCCGCGGTGCGCCGCGTCACGTACTGCTCGACATAGCGTTCCAGTTGCTGGAAGTGCTGGGGGCGCAGGTACATGCCCTCGGACCACACAACGCGATTCGCCAATGCCTGCGGATGGGCGCCATTTCTTGCAGCGCCCGGATTGCGAACTGTCACCAAAAAAAGACCTCCTGGGGAGTGCTCACGCCGGAGCGGGAGATGCGCGGGAGAGCGGCCTCCCGGTCCACTTGTTTTGATCTCGATGCTACACGTCGCTTCTTACGTTTTGCACCGCATTTATCTTATGAATTCTTCGCACTTTGGTACTAGTCATTGAGTACCTTCAGTGCAAAGTTAACGACTTGGTAGCAGCTCGATGCCCGTCTTGCGCACGGCGACCTGCACGGCCTGTTCGCTCGGCGAGAACTGCCACACCTTGTACAGGTTCGTCTGCTTCGGTTCCTTCAGCGGCAGCACGATGCGCCAGCGAGCGGCTTCCAGCTTGCGATAGCCCGCGATGATGCCGATGGCGCGCGAGTCGAGACCGGCCTCGCGCTTGAACACGCGCTCTTCGCCGCTGCGCATGATGGCCTGGTCCGCATTGACGAGTTCGGTGCTCAGCGTCTCTCTGTCACGGTCCTGTAATGCAAAGTAGTCTGCCGTCTCGAAGTTGCCGGAAGATTTCAGCTCGAAGACCTTGACGAGGATCGGAGCGGCCTGCCCCCGACCGTCGGGATTGACGCCTTCGTCGATCCTGATCGTGACCGCGTAGGGCGTGGGCATGGACTTGGCCGTCGATGCGCATCCGCTGATGAGGCCCGCCCACAACGGTGTGGTTGCAAGTGCGCCTTGTAGCAAGCTTCTTCGATGCATTGAAATCTCCCAGGGGTTCGCGGCTTATATTATCGAAGTCATACGCCCTACGATGGCGCATCGCGTGCATGCCGCAATCAAGCGGCACACCTTCCAAGCATTGCCTGTTCATTGCCTTCTGCAAAGTAGGAGAGAAGATTGAAGTCATGTCTGCCTGCTCTGGCGTTAGCTCTTCTTGTGGTCGCCGGCTGCACGACCACGCCGCCGCCCGAGCCCGCGCCCCAACCCGAACGCCTGAGCCAGCAAGTGGCCCGCACCACGCTCGAGAAGGCGCAGCAGGCCTATGACGAAGGCGACTATGCCAAGGCGCTCAGCACGCTCAAGAGCGGCGGCGTGTCGGTGTTCGAAGGCGCGGAACCGGCCACGCGCCTCGATGCGATGAAGCTCGAGGCCTTCAGCTACTGCGTGGCCAACCAGATCCCCGAGTGCCGGCTGCAGTTCCGCAAGATCCTCGATGCGTTCCCGACCTTCGAGCTCAACGTGGCGGAGCGCAAGCACCCGGTGTGGGGCCCCGCCTTCGAGGCCGCCAAGCGAATGAAGCGTTGATGAAGAACATCGCGGCCGCGCAGGCACAGCGGCGCGAGAAGACCAACACGGAGAAGCCATGCGTTGGACAGTGATCGAACACGCAGGCAGGCCGGTGGCCACGGGCCCCTCGGCATTGCTTGCCGCGCCCGGAGGAACGATCGGACGCAGCCCCGACAACAACCTCGTGCTGCCCGACGAGCAGCGGCAGATCTCCCGGCTGCAGGCGACCGTGCGCTACGACGACGACGGCGTCGCCGTGCTGCGCAACATGAGCGCGGTGCTGCCCATCAGCGTGAACGGACGCGCGCTCGCGCATGACCAGGAATCGCGCGTGGCGGACGGCGACAGGGTGACGATCGGCAGCTACGTGCTGGAGGCATCGAGCGCGCAACATGCCGCGCGCCCGATTTCTCCGGTGCCGCCGCCTGCGTCCCCGGTGCAGCCTTATCCCGCACAGCCCGCGCCGGCGCCCTACATGCCGCCGCCGACGATGGCCGCGCCGCCGCTGCAGGCAGCGGCAGGCCCCATCGACGCGCTGCTGCCTTCTTCCGGCGCCTCCGATGTCTTCTCCGATTTGTTCGGCGAAGGCGCCCTGCCCATCGGCGACATGCAGCCCACGGTGGCCATGCCACCGCCCCCGCGCCAGACGGCGCCAGTGCCGGTGCCGCCGCCACCAGCTGCTTTCGCACCGCCATCGCCCGGCACCGCCTTCGTTGCGCCCTTGCAGCAGCCTTACCAGCAGCCGCCTGCACCGGCGCCGCAGCAGCTCGACCCCTGGGCCGCGCTCGCGCCATCGGCACCGCCGAAGCAGGGCCCCAGTCCGGCACCGGCCACGAACACAGGTTCGTCGCAGATGCCTTCCGCAGCGGACTGGGACGCCATCCTCGCCAATGCGCCGCGCCGCGTCGACAGCACGCCCGCGCCCATGCCCGACCCGATGGCGCACGAGCCCTTCGAGCTGCCGTCGCAGGCACGCCGCAATCCCGTCGATCCGCTCGCAGAGCTGAATCCCGATTCGGCCAGGGACATGTCGGACGTGGCGCTCAAGCGCGGCGTCGATCCGCTGTCCTTCTTCGCCTCCGACGAGAGCGCGCACTCGCCGCTCTCCGACCCCCGTCCCACCGCACTGCCCCACACCGATCCGCTGCTGCCGGGCGACACGCACCCGGCGGTCGACCTGCTGCAGAACAACCGGCCGGCGGTGCAGGGCTACAGCCACTCGAACCACACGCGCGAAGTGGCGGCGCAATTCCGCCCGCCGAATCCTGTGGCCATGCCTGCACCGGTGCCGGCACCAGCACCCGTCGTCGAACCGCCGAGGGCGGAGGCGCCGCCGCCCGCACCGGTTCCACCACCGCCTCCCCCGCCGCCTCCTCCACCTCCTCCCGCACCGCCGCCTCCGCCAGCCGTGCAGGAGATCAGGCCCGAGCCATCTCCCGTCGTGGAACAGCCTGCGGTCGCATTGCCTGTCGCAGCGCCCGTAGCGGCACCGACGCAAGCCGCTGCACCGACACAGACGCAGACACCATCGCCCGCACCGACAGAGACCGCAGCGGTCTCATCGTCATCGGCGGAAGCCCTCTTCAAGGCCTTCCTCGAAGGCGCCGGCGTGCCCGAAGTCGCCGGCCAGCAGCCGATGGACATCGAGGCCATGCAGCGGCTCGGCCGCATCATGCGTGCCTTCACCGACGGCACGATCGAGCTGCTGTCCTCGCGCGCCATGCTCAAGCGCGAGGTGCGCGCCGAGATCACGATGATCGTGGACGAGGAGAACAACCCGTTCAAGATCCTGCCGAACGGCCGCGCCGTGCTGATGCAGATGTTCGGAGCGCGCATGCCCGGCTTCCTGCCGCCCGAGGCTGCCGTGCACGACGCGCTCGGCGACCTGCAGTCGCACCAGCTCGGCATGGTCGCAGGCATGCGCGCAGCGCTGCTCACGCTGCTGAAGCGCTTCGACCCCGCCGCCCTCAGCCGCGAGACCCCGCACGACGGCGGCCTCGGCGAGAAGCTGCTGCCCGGCGGGCGCGAGGCCCGCCTGTGGCGCCAGCTTCAGCAGCTGCACACCGAGACCACGGCGGCCGTCGAGGACGACTTCCAGGCCGTGTTCGGCCGCGCTTTCCAGCAGGCCTACGACAAGGAAATGGAAAGGCTGAAGGAGATGCGCCGTGCTTGAAGCCACACGCTCCTCGTCCTCCGCTTCCTTCGCAGTGCCGATCTCGACATCGCAGTTCTCCTGCGTGGGCGAGCGCAGCGGCAACCAGGACGCCATCGGCTACCACCTCGACGAACGCAACGGCTGCTTCGTGGTGAGCGACGGCGTCGGCGGCAACGCAGGGGGCGAACTCGCTTCGCGCATCGCTGTCGACACGGCACTCAACACCTTCGTGGCCGGGCCTTCCCTGGCCGCCGACAACATCCAGCGCTGCGTGAAGGCGGCGAACGACGCCATCCTCGCCAAACAGCGCGAGCTCACCGAACAGAGCCGCATGAGCGCGACCTTCGTGTCGCTTTTCGTCGACCGCATCACCAACCAGGCCTGCTGGGCCCACGTGGGCGACAGCCGCCTCTACTGGTTCCGCCGCGGCGCCCTGATGCAGCGCACCGAGGACCACAGCCTCTCGGAGCGCTCGGGCGATGCCGCCGCGAGCCGGCACCACGGCGGCGAGCGCCTGGTGAAGACCAACCTGCTGTACCGCGCGCTCGGTGCGCGCGCGACGGCCGAGGCGACGATCACCGCGCCGCAGCGGCTGGCCGATGGCGATGCGTTCCTGCTTTGCACCGACGGGCTCTGGCAGCTGATTTCGCAGCAGGTGATGGAACGGTCACTGCAACTGGCCGACAGCGCCGAGGAATGGCTGGCGCTGATCCGCCGCGCAGCGGAAGCCAAGGCCGATGATTCGCAGGACAACTACTCGGCGCTGGCGGTGTGGGTGGGGTTTCCGCAGCAGGTGACGCTGGCGGGGACGGCGGCAGTCGCCAGGGCCGACTGAAGCCTCCGATCTTCGGACCGCTTTCAGGCCATCAGCACCAGGATCTTGGGCTGGCTCGGCACGATCCGCATGCCCATCGCATTGCCACGGTTCTGGCGCGTCATGCTCGTCAGGCGCGTCTGCGCGGAGCCTTTGATCAGCATGGTGAAAGCGCCCAGCGTGTGCCGTGACTCCCCCATCACGCTCTGCACCGCCACACCCAGGCCGATGCCCGCGTTGTCGCCGAAGGTGAGCGGCGTGCGCGTGGCCAGGTTGTGTGCGGGGGTGCACAGGTAGAGGATGTTCCAGGCCTTCGGGATCGCGGTGGGGCCCAGTGCGAAGTTGGGGTACGGGATCGGTATGGCCGGCGACTTGCAGACGTCGGGGAATGCCAGGTCGATTCCCATCAATTGGCAGTTGGCGAACATGCGGTGTCTCCTTTGATGGTTTTCGGGAATGTGCGGCTCGTTCAGCCCATGTGGATCTGGCTGGCGTCCGCCTTGATCAGGTCCTGTGCCGTGACCACGGTATTCTTGCCGTGCAGCCTGGCCATCTCGGTAGCCTGGTAGTCGATGTGGGAGGCGCGCACCTGATCGATGCCCTCGGTCATGCGGAATGCCGTCTTGCTCAGATGCACAAGCCGCTCGACGATCGCCTCGTAGACGCGGCCGATCACGCGAATGCCGAGCACCCTGACCTCGGCTTCTTCGCCGCTGTATGCCAGCCGACCCACGCGGCAATCGGCCGTATTGGCGTCGATCTCCAGTTGCGGCGCATCCATGCGCACGCCCTCGCGACCTCGCAGCGAAAGCTGCGTCGCGCTTTCGATGCTGACCGCGCCGCGCTCGGAGGCCAGGGTCATGTCGCCGCTCACGTCCAGGCGCGATGTCCGTGCGTCGGCCTGTTCGGCAACGGCCGTGAGATAGAGACGGCTCGAATCGGGCCCGCTCACGAGCACCAGATCACCGATCTCCGGCCGCAGCAGGCAGCTGGCAGCGCGCTGGCAATGCAGCACGCGCCCGTCGCTCTCGACGCTGTAGAGACCGCCGGGCAGCGCCGAGACGACGGTGCCGAGCGCATTGACTGCGCCGCTTTCCGGGCCCGTACGGTGTTCCGCCGGGGTTGGCTGGGACATGGGGGATCGCAGGGAAGCAACGTTCATGGGCAACCTCGATGTACTCGTCAGGGTCTGGCTCCGCGCGCCGAGAACTCCTCGGCCGCGAAAAGATCGGGATCGTTCGGCAGCAGGCCGCCTTTATCAGAGAAACGCGTGCCTTCGGTCAGCGCGCGGTGCATCTTCGTGCGCATGAACGTGGCGCCACCGAAATCGGCGTCGTGCAGGTCGGCGTACGAGAAATCGGCATAGGTCAGCACCGATTCGCTGAACCTGGCCTTGCTGCAGCGCGCACGATGGAAGACGCACTGCTCGAGATCGGCACCCGCGAAATCGGCGCCCTCCAAATCCGCGTCGATCCAGATGCTCTGGGTGAAGACGCCGCCCGTGCACGCCACGCCCTTCATGTGCACCTGCGGGAACAGGCTTTGCGGTGCGTGCACGCGCCGCATGCTGCCGCCTTCCAGCTGTGCGCCCTTGAAGTTGCAGCGCAGGAGCGTGGCACCTTCGAAGTCGCAATCGCGCAGGTCGGCGTCCGTGAACTGGCAGTTCTCGAAAGACTGGCCGCGAAATGCCTGCCCGGTGAGCTTCGATTCGATAAAGATGGTCTTGTCGTAGCTGCAGCCGGCGAACACCGCCGAGCGCAGATCGGTCCGATAGAAGGTGGCCTGCACCCGCACGCGCGAGAAGTCGACACGCAGGAGCGAGCCGCCGTGTACGCTGAGCTTCTCCAGGCGAACGTCGGCGAACGAGGCGTCGTCCAGGATATCGTCGGCGAACGAGGCATGGCCCAGGTCGGCGCCGGAGAAGTCCACGCCGGCCATGTTGCAGCTCTCGAACATGACGCCGTCGAGCGACGCGCCGGGCATGCGCGCGCCAGGCAACTCGCACCGGCTGAAGACGCATTCGACGAGCGAGGCCGAGGCCAGGTTCGCGTCGGCGAAGCGGCACTGGTTGAACATGCTGCCTTCGAGCTTCGCACCCGACAGATCGGCATCGGTGAAATCGCACGACAGAAAGACGCCGCCCGACAGGTCGAAGCCGCGGAAGTTCAGGCCCTTCAGGTTCTTCTCGCGGATTTCGTCGCCCCGCTGGACCATGGATCGAATGCGTGTGGGCGTCATGGCGTGTCCTGCTCGGGTGCGCGCTTGGGCACGGTCTTGACCTGCTCGGTATAGGCCTCGTCGAACCGGGTGAACCTGTCGATCAGGCACTGGCCCAGGTCGGCCTGGAACAGGTTCGCGCGATGGAGGTTCGCCGAACCCAGCAAGGCCTTCTGCAGGTTCGCGCCGATCAGGTTTGCACGGACGAGCGTTGCGCCCGTGAGGTCGGTGCGCACGAAGCTCGAGTCCCGCGCATCGGCGCCCACCAGCGTGGCCTTGCGCATCGAGGCGTTCGAGAAATCGGTGCCGTCCATCCGGGCATCGGTGAAGTCGGCGGCATCGAGCACCGCGTCGCGCAGGTTGCAGTCGATCAGCACGGCGCGCTGGAAGTTGGCTCCCCCGAGCTTGCTGCTGCCGACAAAGCAAGTGCTCTCTACGCGCGCGTCGGAGAAGTCGATGCCGCCGTGGCATTCGCTGTCGGTCCAGTCGCAGGTGTCGAGTGCGGCGCCTGCAAAAATCATTCCCGAGACGGCGCAGTTGTACCAGGAGACTTTTCGCAGGCGCGCATGATCGAAGCGGACACGGTGCAGTTCGCTCTCGTCCAGGAAATCCACCGAGGAAAGGTGCGCCCGGTCGAACCTGCAGTCGCTCAGGCGGGCCTTGTCGAGGGTCAGGTCGACCAGCTTCGCGTCCGAGAAATCACAGCCCTGCGCCCGAAGCTCGTCGAGCTGGGTCTGATCGAACCGTGCCCCGGAGAAATCGGTGTTTTCGCACACGGCGAGCACCATGTTGGCCTTGGCCAGATCGGCACCTCGCAGCGAGGTGTGCGAGAAATGGGCGCGCACGAGCAACGCCTCGCCGAAGTCCGCGTCGTCGAGCGTGCAACCGCTGAAATCGGCGCTCTCCAGCAAGGTACGCCGCCATCGCGTGCCGCGCAGATCCATGCCCGAAAAATCGGCACCCGTGAGATCCAGGTCGGAGAAATCGCGCCGATCGGCCAGGATGCGCTCGGCCTGCGCACGCGCCTGCGCTGCAGCCTCCGGCGTCATCGGATCGGCTGCATCCTGATGCTGCGCGGTGCGCCGGTAGTTGGCGATGAGCTGATCGCCGGCCATGTGCGACAGCCGCTTCAATTCGTCAGCCGCCTGCTGCGGCATGGGCGTCGCCCCTGCCGCAGCGGAAGATTGCCGCTGCCTCTCGATGCGCGCCCAGGCGTCGACCTTCGGCGGGCCTTTCTGTTTCGTCGACGTGCTCTGCTCCATGAGCCTGGAGGTGTCGAAGCCAGCCTTGCGCGACTCGACCGCATTGGCTTCGGCTGCGGCCGCCATCTCGGCGCGCACCTGCTCGATCTTCGTGCGCTGTTCTTCGACCATCGCCCGCGTCTTCGCGATGTACTCAGGCAACTCGCGCATCGACGTGGGCGGCTTGTGCGGCGGGATCTCGCCTTCCTCTGCTTCGAAGCGGCTCATGTCGACGCCGTCCGCCCTGGCTTTCTCGCGCACTTCCGAACGCATGCGTTCGGCGCGCACCTCCATGTTGCGGCGCATGGGCGACGGCGGCAGAGCGGACATGTCCAGGTCGGGCCACGGGGCCAGGATGTGCTCGGGCATCAGTTGCTCGTCATGCAGCAGATAGAGCGCACGATCTTCCGCCTCGCAGCGGATCACCAGCACCTCGCGGTAGTCCGAAACCGGCAGCGGCGGCGCACTGCCCTCCTCCATCGCCATCATGGCGTGGCTGATGTCGTCCGCGTCGTCCTCCGCGATCTCGGTCACCCCGTGATAGATCAGCCCCAGGCGCTCAAGGTGCGGGAAGAACCATGCAGTGCTCAGATGCAGCGGCAGGTCTTCGAGCACCGCACCGTCGAGGCTGTGCAGGTGATGCTTGCCACGAACCACGAAGCCGCGGGCCCGCCAGCCGGGGATGCGACCGCGCTGCACCCGATGGTCGGGATGCATGTTCGTGATCTCGAACTCGGCGCCGGCCAGTTCGCCGTCACCGGGCACGAGCCACTGGTCGGGCGGCGCGGCGTTGAAGTAGCTCCACTCCATGTCCAGCGCATAGCCCGGAAAGATGTTCTGCTTCCAGTGCTCGTCGTATTGCTTTCCGAGTCGCTGCGCGCGCGAGGGCCGCTCGATGCCGACCATACCGAATCCCGCAGGCTCTACCTGCTGGTCTCGACGGCGCAGCATCGCATGCGGCAGTTCGATGTTGGGCAGCCGTCGCGTTTGCAGGCCGTTGACGATTTCGTCGGAATGGCCGATGCCGACCGGGTTCTCGGCGAATCCGGGGCCGCCGAACGCGTGTTGCCAGTCGAGCCGCATCATGTCGAACGGTTGCGGCGCGCTGGAACGGCCGTCGACCCAGAAGCGATCGCCGAACACATGCAGCGCCTTGGTGCGCCGGCCGACCCGCACCGCTACCGCACTCTGCGTGCGATCGGCGTGATGGCACGTGTAGGCGTTGCCCGTCACCAGGAACTCGGGATTCGCCTTGGGCATGCCGAGATCGATGGAAAACTCCTCGCCGAGTTCGGTGGCGAAGGTCTTCCAGCAATCAGGCTCGGGCACCAGCTTCGCATCGAGGCCGAAGCCGTCGGTCATGACGATCGCCGTCATCCCCAGCCAGTGGCGTCGATCCTTGATGAAAGAGCGGGTGAGCATGCTCATGCGCAGCGGCTTGACGATCTTCATGCGGCGGTCGTGCTCGGGATTTCAACCTGTGTGCGATCGCGATCGATCGCCACCATCGGAGGCTCGGCGTCGGAATACAGCACATGCACCTTGCTACCCCTGACGAAAGTCGATAGCAGGTCTTCGTCGATGAAGGTCCTCACGGTGGCCTGGCGCAGTTCGCCCCGCTCATCGCGCCAGGCCAGACGCAGCTCTGTGGCCGTCATGCCGGCGCCATGTCGGCTGCGCTTGGTGAGTTGGCCCGGCGGACGGGCGAGTCCGAGCACCTCGGCCTCGGCATGCCGCGCATGACCCCGCAGCTGCAGCCAGTGCCGCTCCTCCTGCTTGTATTCGGAGTTGGTGGTCACGGTGCTCCACACCAGGAAGACGGACAGGACCACCGTCGCGGCGATCGCGATCGCGCCCACCGATCCCAGTACTATGTCAGACCACGACATTCGATGTTCTTCCTTCGCGAGGTGCCCGCGTCATTCCGTGACATTCAGGTCGCCGGTCTGTGTTTCCTGCAAGGCCACGTCGACCTCCACCGCCTTGGTCTTCTTCAGCTTGATGACGATGTTCTCCTTGCGCCAGACCCAGTCGATGAAGTTGACAAGCGACAGGTTCACGAAAACACCTGAATTGATCGAGTTGAGACCGCAGGTCAGGACCTTGAAACCGTACAGGTCGTAGGACCCCAGCGTCGCCGTGACCTGAAACCCGGTCCCTTCCTTCACGTTGCGCTGATACCAGGTCTGGTTGTCGGCATTCACCTCCTGCCTGGGCGTGTTGTAGGTCGTCACTTTCGTGTTGATCGTGAAATTGGTGGTGTTGACCTTGTGATCGGTGCTCGTGTAAGTGATGTCGGGCGCAGTGACTGTCTTGGTGCCCGTGACCACGGTGTTGTCGGGGCCGAGCACCAGCTTGCCGTCGAAGGCATTGATGATCTCGACCCGCCCGCTGCAGGTGATGCGGATGTCCGATCCCGCCACGAGCCGCAGCACCGAGCCGTTGACCGTGACGACCACGTCCCCGTTCACGGTCTCGAAGATGCCATCGTTGACCACGCGTTTCTCGCCGCCGCTGATGATCTCTGTCGCTCCGCCGGTGATGGTTCGGATCTCTCCACCCGACACCGTTTCGATCGCTCCGTCGTGCACGGTTCGCGTCTCGCCGCCATCGATGGTCTCGACCGCGCCGGCGGTGATGTGGCGCTCCTCGCCCGACTCGAAGGTGGACGACTCATGGCCCTTGATGAGCGTGGTACGCGTCTTCTCGGTGGTGTGCGTTTCGTCGCCTTCCACTTCGGTGTCGAGATTGCGCTCGGCATGCAGCAGCATCTGCTCGGCCCCCATGCGATCCTCGAACACGATCGCGTTGGCGTTCGCCACGGAGCCACCCTTGGTCGAGCGCGACACGATACCGCTCCTGGCATCTTCCGCTGGCAGATCGAATGGCGGCATCTGGTCGGCGTTGTAGACGCGACCGATCACGATCGGACGGTCGATGCGCCCGGAGATGAAGTCGACGATCACCTCCTGGCCGATGCGCGGCACGTGCACCGTGCCGAAGGAGTCTCCCGCCCATGCCTGCGAGACACGCACCCAGAACGAACTGTCCTGATTGTTCTGTCCGACGCGATCCCAGTGGAACTGCACCTTCACGCGGCCATACTCGTCGGTCCAGATCTCCTCGCCCTCGGGGCCGACGACCGTGGCCGTCTGCGGACCGCTGGTCCGCGGCATCGGCGTACGCCGCGGTGCGCGAAACGGCCTGTCGGCAGGTTGCACGACGAACCCGTGGCCGAAGGATGAGCCGCCCGGCGCATCTGCCGTGGTTGCGTAGCCACCTTCGCGCCAGTCGTAGCTCACCGACACCAGGAGGTAGTCCCGGTTGTCGTCGTCGCGCGGGGAGCCGCGCATGTTGAAGCGATATCCCGGCGCCAGGCCCCGCACGGTGGCATGGCCGGCGCTGCGATCGGCGAGCGACTGTGCCTCCTCGAGCCGCACGCGCGCATAGTGCTCGCCGTCTCCGGCTGCACCGTAGTCGCCGATCCATTCGTACATGTCGTAGTCGGCGTTGTCGGTGGCCAAAGGCTGCACCCGCGTGCCCGAAAGATCGGCCTTGGGCGTGGTGAAGTTGAAGTCGTCGACCGTATAGCTGCCCGAACGCACCTCTGCCGTCACCTGCCAGTCGTCGATCACCTCGATGTCGTCCGTGATGGCGCGATCGCTGGCGAAATAGTCGATGCACGCGTAGCCGGGAAGTTCATCATGGGCCGAGGCATCGTCTGCGAGCACCAGCGTGTGCTGGTTCCTGTCGTGCCTGAACCAGTAGTAGATGCCTTCGAGCTCCATCAGCCGGCTCACGAAAGCGAAGTCCGATTCCTCGTACTGGGCGCAGAAGTCCCAGGCCCTGTAGCTGCCGCTGAGCTTTTTCTCGTAGGCATAGCCGTAGGCGCCGAGCACTTCCTCGATCATCTCGACCGCGGTGCAGCCCTGGAAGGTACGGCTGTGGCTCGAGCGCGTGAGGTACCACAGCCACGGCCGCACGGTGGCCCTGTAGACCGTGTGGCGCACCGTGCCGCCTTCGCGGCCCGTCCGTGCAAAGCGCGTGACCTCGCCATGAAGGAAGCGCGCATCGGCCGCAGTCTTCATTTCCAGCGCCATCGACTTGCCCAGCAGAGCCCTTGCATCGATGGAAGGATCGGGGCTGAGCATCTCGACCTCGAACTCGAACAGTTCCGACAGCGTTTCGCTGCCGTGCATCGCGCGAAACAACAGCTGGTCTTCGGCGAGCGGCGTGTGGGCACGGACTACTCTTTCCATGACGCGCCTTTCCTTTCTGTTCCGGCAGCGCTCATTTCTTGTTGCGCTTCAGATTGACGGTGACCACGAACGGCCCTCTTTTCTGGACGGTGCTCGTGGCAAAGCGACTCTTCACATTGACCTTGATGTTGATGAGCGCGTCGAGCCAAAAGAGGTACGACCAGTTTGCAAAGACGCCGCTGAGCATGGTGTTCACTCCCGCGACCTGCAGCTTGGCCCCGAAAAAGTCCGCGGAACCGATGAACAGCTTGACATGCCGGTTCGACACGATGTCCTTCTGCTGGTCGATCCATCCCTGGTCGGCAGCATTGCCGGTATAGCCCGGCGTGTTGAGGACGGCGACGTCTGCGTTGAGCGTGTAGTTGGTGGTGTTGACCGTGTAGTTGGTGCTGTTGTAGACCATGGTCGGCGCCGAGACCGTCTTCGTTCCGGTCACCGCGGTCGCATGCGGGCCGAGCACGAGCTTGCCGTCGAGGGCGTTGATGATCTCCAGCCGGCCCGCCGCCGTGATGCGGACGTCCGCCCCCGTCACGAGACGCATCGTGCTTCCGTTGACCACCAGCAGCACGTCTCCGTTGTCGGTCTCGACGATGCCGCCATTGACCACCCGCGTCTCCCCCCCGCTGATCGTCTCCGTCGCCCCACCCGTGATCGTGCGCGTCTCCCCGTCGGTCACCGTCTCCGTCGCACCGCCCGTCACCGTGCGCTCCTCGCCCCCGTCGATCGTCTCCACCGCACCCTGCGTGATGTGCCGCTCCTCGCCAGACTCGTACGTCGCCGACTCGTGACCCTTGATCAGCGTCGTGCGCGTCTTCTCGGTCGTGTGCGTCTCGTCCCCCTCCACCTCCACGTCCAGGTTGCGCTGCGCGTGCACCAGGATCTGCTCCGCGCCCATCTTGTCCTCGAACACCAAGGCATTGGCCGTCGCCTCCGAGCCACCCTTCGACGACCGCGTGACGATCCCGCTCTTGGTCGCCTCCCCGGGCAGCGCGAACGGCGGCATCTGGTCCGCGTTGTACACACGCCCAACGATCACCGGCCGGTCCGGCCGCCCGCCGATGAAGTCGACGATCACCTCCTGACCGATGCGCGGCGTGAACACGCCCCCGAACCTCTCCCCCGCCCAGATGTGCGACACCCGCACGAAGCGCGAGCTGTTCTCGTTGCGCTGCCCATACCGGTCCCAGTGGAACTGCACCTTCACCCGCCCGTACTGGTCGGTCCAGATCTCCTCGCCCTGCGGACCGACGACCGTCGCCGTCTGCGGACCGCTGGTGCGCGGCACCGGCGTCTGCCTGGGCGCCCTGAACGCCAGCGCCGTGGGCTGCACCACGAAGTCGAAGTCGTAGGTGCCGCGCTCCGAGCCCGTGGCATACCCCCCCTCGCGCAGCGCGTACGACACCGACACCGCCAGGTACTCCTGGTTGTCGTCCGACCTCGGCGAGTTGCGCATCGTGAACTTGTAGCCCGGCGCCATGCCCCGCACGGTCGAGTGCCCGCTGCTGCGCTGCGCCAGCGACTGCGCCTCCTCCAGCCTCACCTTCGCGTAGTGCTCGCCGTCTCCCGCGGCCGGGTAGTCGCCCAGCCACTCGTACACCTCGTAGTCGGCGTTGTCGTGCCCCCGGGGCTGGCTGCGCACGTTGATCAGGTCGCCCTTGGGCGTGGTGAAGTTGAAGTCGTCCACCGTGTAGCTGCCCGAGCGCACTTCCTCGCTGGGCTGCCACTCCCGGATGACTTCCATGTCCTCGGTGATGTCACGGTCGGACGCGAAGTAGTCGATGGTCTCGTACCCGGGCGTCGCCTCGTGCGCACCGATGTCGTCGGACAGCACCAGCGTGTGCTGGTCCTTCTCGTGCCTGAACCAGTAGTAGATGCCCTCCAGCTCCATCAGCCGGCTCACGAAGGCGTAGTCACTCTCGTTGTACTGCACGCAGTATTCCCAGCTGCGGTAGCTGCCAGAGAGCTGCTTCTCGAACGCGAAGCCGTAGTCACCGAACACCTCCTCCAGGATCTCCACCACGCTCTTGTCCTGGAAGATCTTGTTGTCGCTCGAGCGCGTGAGGTACCACAGCCACGGCCGCACGCTGGCCCGGTACACCGTGTGGCGTTCCGTATCGCCCTCCCGCCCGATCATCGAGAAGCGGATCACCTGCCCGTTGAGGTACCTCGGCCCGCTGCCCGCCGTCTGGATCTCCAGCGTCAGCGGCTTGCCCAGCATCGACTTCAGATCCAGCGACGCGCTCGGACTCAGCAGGTCCACCTCGAATTCGAACAGCTGCGACAAACCCTCCGTGCCCCGCATCGAGCGGAACACCAGCTGGCTCTCGCCCAGCGGCGTGTGGGCTTTTACGACCCTCTGCATGAAGCAAGTCTCCTGTTGGTTTTTTTGCAGGCTCAGGGAGCCCGGAGGAAGAATGCGCCCCTCACCTCCTTGAACTTGAACTTCACGAGCTTCGAGACCACGAAGCCAAGATCACCTATCGCCACGTTCTTCTTGATCCGGTTTTCGTTGTCGTTCAGCAGCGCGAGGTTGATGAAGATGCCGTTGATCGACGTGAAGGTCGATGCGGTCACCATCACCTTCGCGGCATAGAAATCGAAGGCGAGGGGCGTCCAGAGGTTCGCCTTGCCCCATGTCGCTGCGAAATTGGTCCAGCGCCAGTGACCGTGATCGTCCGTGGTCACCGTCTGGCGCGGCGTGTTGTAGACGATCACGTTCGCATTGAGCGTGTAGTGCGTGTTGTTGAGCGTGTAGTTGGTGGCGTTGTGCACGATGGTCGGCGCGCCTACCGTCTTCGGGCCGGTGACCACCGTGGTATCGGGACCGATCACCAGCTTGGTGTCGACGGCATTGACGATCTCGATGCGCCCACCGCCGACGATGCGGATGTCGGCTCCGCTCACCAGGCGCACGACGGTTCCGTTCACGGTCAACGAGACGCTGCCGTTGACGGTTTCATCGATGCCGCCATTGACCACCCGCGTCTCCCCCCCGCTGATCGTCTCCGTCGCCCCACCCGTGATCGTGCGCGTCTCCCCGTCGGTCACCGTCTCCGTCGCACCGCCCGTCACCGTGCGCTCCTCGCCCCCGTCGATCGTCTCCACCGCACCCTGCGTGATGTGCCGCTCCTCGCCAGACTCGTACGTCGCCGACTCGTGACCCTTGATCAGCGTCGTGCGCGTCTTCTCGGTCGTGTGCGTCTCGTCCCCCTCCACCTCCACGTCCAGGTTGCGCTGCGCGTGCACCAGGATCTGCTCCGCGCCCATCTTGTCCTCGAACACCAAGGCATTGGCCGTCGCCTCCGAGCCACCCTTCGACGACCGCGTGACGATCCCGCTCTTGGTCGCCTCCCCGGGCAGCGCGAACGGCGGCATCTGGTCCGCGTTGTACACACGCCCAACGATCACCGGCCGGTCCGGCCGCCCGCCGATGAAGTCGACGATCACCTCCTGACCGATGCGCGGCGTGAACACGCCCCCGAACCTCTCCCCCGCCCAGATGTGCGACACCCGCACGAAGCGCGAGCTGTTCTCGTTGCGCTGCCCATACCGGTCCCAGTGGAACTGCACCTTCACCCGCCCGTACTGGTCGGTCCAGATCTCCTCGCCCTGCGGACCGACGACCGTCGCCGTCTGCGGACCGCTGGTGCGCGGCACCGGCGTCTGCCTGGGCGCCCTGAACGCCAGCGCCGTGGGCTGCACCACGAAGTCGAAGTCGTAGGTGCCGCGCTCCGAGCCCGTGGCATACCCCCCCTCGCGCAGCGCGTACGACACCGACACCGCCAGGTACTCCTGGTTGTCGTCCGACCTCGGCGAGTTGCGCATCGTGAACTTGTAGCCCGGCGCCATGCCCCGCACGGTCGAGTGCCCGCTGCTGCGCTGCGCCAGCGACTGCGCCTCCTCCAGCCTCACCTTCGCGTAGTGCTCGCCGTCTCCCGCGGCCGGGTAGTCGCCCAGCCACTCGTACACCTCGTAGTCGGCGTTGTCGTGCCCCCGGGGCTGGCTGCGCACGTTGATCAGGTCGCCCTTGGGCGTGGTGAAGTTGAAGTCGTCCACCGTGTAGCTGCCCGAGCGCACTTCCTCGCTGGGCTGCCACTCCCGGATGACTTCCATGTCCTCGGTGATGTCACGGTCGGACGCGAAGTAGTCGATGGTCTCGTACCCGGGCGTCGCCTCGTGCGCACCGATGTCGTCGGACAGCACCAGCGTGTGCTGGTCCTTCTCGTGCCTGAACCAGTAGTAGATGCCCTCCAGCTCCATCAGCCGGCTCACGAAGGCGTAGTCACTCTCGTTGTACTGCACGCAGTATTCCCAGCTGCGGTAGCTGCCAGAGAGCTGCTTCTCGAACGCGAAGCCGTAGTCACCGAACACCTCCTCCAGGATCTCCACCACGCTCTTGTCCTGGAAGATCTTGTTGTCGCTCGAGCGCGTGAGGTACCACAGCCACGGCCGCACGCTGGCCCGGTACACCGTGTGGCGTTCCGTATCGCCCTCCCGCCCGATCATCGAGAAGCGGATCACCTGCCCGTTGAGGTACCTCGGCCCGCTGCCCGCCGTCTGGATCTCCAGCGTCAGCGGCTTGCCCAGCATCGACTTCAGATCCAGCGACGCGCTCGGACTCAGCAGGTCCACCTCGAATTCGAACAGCTGCGACAAACCCTCCGTGCCCCGCATCGAGCGGAACACCAGCTGGCTCTCGCCCAGCGGCGTGTGGGCTCGAACGACTCTGACCATGGGGGTTGTCTCCTTCTATTTTTTTACGCTTCGGAAAACTCGTAGCGGAAGTCGTCGTCCGCAGCGCTGAGCTGCACGCCCGCAAGCTTGCGCGCACTGACCGTGGCCCCGATGACTTCCTCGCTCAGCCTCGGAAGGATCGTGTGCGTGAGGATCGCGTCGATCATCCGGCCGCCCGATTCGATGGCGGTGCAGCGGCGTGCGACGAGTTCGACGGCGCTGTCGTCGTAGGCCAGTGCGATGCCGTGGTTCGCCTGCAGGCGCGCCGCGATGCGATCGAGCTGCAGTCGGATGATGCGGTGCAACGCCTCCGCGTGCAACGGGTAATAAGGCACTACAACCAGCCGGCCCAGCAGCGCGGGCGCGAACACCTTCAGCAGCGGTTCGCGCAACGCGGCGGCCAGCGGTTCGGGGTCGGGGCGCAGGGTCGGGTCTTCGCACAGCTGCATGACCAGGTCGGTGCCGACGTTGGAGGTCATGATGATCACGGTGTTGCGGAAGTCGATGTGGCGGCCTTCGCCGTCTTCCATCCAGCCCTTGTCGAAGACCTGGAAGAAGATCTCGTGCACGTCGGTGTGCGCCTTCTCGATCTCGTCGAGCAGCACCACGCTGTAGGGCCGGCGGCGCACGGCCTCGGTCAGCACGCCGCCTTCGCCGTAGCCCACGTAGCCGGGCGGAGCGCCCTTCAGCGTCGAGACGGTGTGCGACTCCTGGAACTCGCTCATGTTGATGGTGACGAGGTTCTGCTCGCCGCCGTACAGCGCCTCGGACAGCGCCAGCGCCGTCTCGGTCTTGCCCACGCCCGAAGGACCGCAGAGCAGGAACACGCCGACGGGCTTGTTGGGGTTGTCCAGCCGCGCGCGCGCGGTGCGGATGCGGCGCGAGATGGTCTCCAGCGCATCGGGCTGCGCGACCACGCGCGCCGAGAGGATCTCGCCGAGCCTGAGCACCGACTGCGCGTCGTCGCGAACCATCCGGCCGATGGGAATGCCGGTCCAGTCGGCCACTACAGTGGCGACGGCCTGTGCGTCGACGGCCGCGAGGATGAGCGGCGATTCGCCCTGCAGCTGCGAGAGCTTGTCCTGTGCCTCGTTGAGTTCGGCGCGGATCTCGTCGGGCGTGCGCTGGGGTTCGGCGGAAGGTGCGTCGGGATCGACGTCGACGTCGACTTCGACGTTCGCCGTTGCGTCAGCGTCCTCGGCTTCCGATGCCCCGGCCTGCGTCTGCGCCTGGGGCACCGCTGCCGGCGAAAGCTGCTTGCGCAGCGCGACGATGCGCTCGACCAGCGCGCTTTCTTCCACGCGCCGCCTCTCGAGCACCTCAAGCTCTGCCTTCGCCTGCGCGACCTGCGCCGCGATGTCTTCGACGCGCTGCGACTCGCCCACGCCGATCGCAGCCTCGCGCTCCGCGATGCCCGATTCGATACCGAGCACCTCGATGCGGCGCTGGAGATCTTCGATGGCAGCCGGCAGTGCATGCTGGCTCAGCGCGACGCGCGCGCATGCGGTGTCGAGCAGGCTCACGGCCTTGTCGGGCAGCTGGCGCGCGGGGATGTAGCGGTGCGACAGGCTGACGGCCGCCTCGAGCGCGGCGTCGAGGATGAGCACGCTGTGGTGCTTCTCGAGCTCGGCCGAGATGCCGCGCAGCATCAGCACCGCCTTGGGCTCGGTGGGCTCGTGCACCTGGATGGTCTGGAAGCGCCGCGTGAGCGCCGGGTCCTTCTCGATGTACTTCTTGTACTCCGACCAGGTGGTCGCGCCGATGGTGCGCAGCCGACCGCGTGCAAGCGCAGGCTTGAGCAGGTTGGCCGCGTCGCCGGTGCCGGCCTGGCCGCCCGCACCGACCAGCGTGTGCACCTCGTCGACGAAGAGCACGATGGGCTTGGGACTCTTCTCGACTTCGTCGATCACCTGCCGCAGCCGCTGCTCGAACTCGCCCTTCACGCCCGCGCCGGCCTGCAGCAGCGTGGGGTCGAGCACCCACAGCGACACGTCCTTCAGCGAAGGCGGGACATCGCCCGCGGCGAGGCGCGAAGCCAAGCCTTCGACCACCGCCGTCTTGCCGACGCCGGCCTCGCCGGTCAGCAGCGGGTTGTTCTGGCGGCGGCGCATGAGGATGTCGATGATCTGGCGGATCTCGTCGTCGCGGCCGTAGACCGGATCGAGCTCGCCCGCGCGCGCCTTGGCGGTGAGGTCGCTCGCGTACTTGGCGAGCGCCGAGCCGCCGGCCGCGGGGCCGTCGCCCTGGTGATGCGCCAGGGCCGGTGCGCCGCCTGCTGTGCTGGCCTCGGCGGCGTCGAAGTCGTCCTCGGGCGAGCCCTCGGTCCACGGGGCCAGCTGCGCCACCAGCACGTCGGGCACGATCTTGTCGAACTCCCGCGAGATGCCAGAGAGCACCTGCCGCAGCCCCGGCGTCTTGATGATGCCCGCAAGCAAATAGGCGCCGCGGATCGAGGTGGCCTCGAAGCGCAGGCTCGCATAGACCCATGCGCGCTCGACGGCGTTGTCGACGTGCTCCGAGATGTCGCTGATCGAGGTGGCACCGTGCGGCAGCCTGTCGAGGGCGCGCACGAGGTCCTGCTCGACGGCATCGAGGTTCAGCCCCGCGCGCTTGATGATGCGCAGCAAGTCGCTGTCCTGCTGCTGCAGGATCTGATGGAGCCAGTGCACCAGCTCGACGTAGGCGTTGCCGCGCAGCTTGGCGAAGGCGGTGGCGGTCTCCAATGCCTTGTAGAGCATCGGATTCAACTTGGAGAACAGAGAGACGCGGCGGATGTCGGTCATGGAACTAAGCTAACCCCCAGTCTTCGCGCACTTCGTGTCGCTACGCCGCCCCCCTTGCGGGGGGGTAACACCGGTGGCCCGGCAGGGCCGGTTCCACGGTGCTTCCCGAAAAGACCATGAGGTGGTCATGTCGTGGGCGTCTCGCGCGAGGTCGCGGAAGACCGGGTAAGGGATGCATCGGAAGAAGCCGCCGATGCGGAACGGGAAAACAGTGCCTCGGGCTGGAACAGCATGTCGCCGGCGTCGGTGTCGGACATGCGCGTGCCCAGCCAGCTGCCCCAGCCCAGTCGCTGGTTGCTGTTGAGCCGCATGCCGTGCGCATCCTCTTTCCTGAGCACCAGCCGCAGCTCCCAGGCGAACTCGATGCCGACGTACTGCCGCACCCAGTCGACCACCTGCTGCAGCCGCTTGCTACCGGGAAGGAACTCGCGGTACTGCTCCTGCGAGAGCGGCCCGAGCTCGAGGCGGAACTTGCTTTGAGCGTCGCGCACCGCCAGGCCGATGGTGGCGCCGCCGCCGAGCCTGTGGTTGCGCCCGAGCTGGCCGATGCGGCTGACCTGACGCTCGTCAATCATCACCCAGTCGCTCACGAACTCGTCGACGCGCACCGGCACGTCGAAGTACAGCCGCAGGATCTGGATCAGCCCCTCGGGGTTGCGCGTCTGGCGCACGAGGTGGCCCGCCATGAAGGTACGCGCATGGTCGGCGATGCGGTCACGCCCCTTGAGGCCGGGCTGCCCCATGTTCATGAGGCTGGCGACGTAGTCGACGAAGCGATGGCCGTCGGTGCGGTCGAGGCTGTTGACCGACTGCGCGTCGGCCCAGGCCCGGTAGAACAGCAGGATGAGCCGATGATGGAACAGGTCGGCGAACGCGCTGATGGTGTTGTCGGCGTGGTGCCGCTTGCGCTCGCGCGCGTACTCCGTCAGGTGCAGCGGCAGCGGGCCGTTGGGGCCGAACAGGCCGAAGCCGTAGATCGAGATGCGCGGCGGCCCGTCGCCAGCGGCCTCGACGCCCGACACGTTCGAGGGCGCGAAGGCCATCGAGGGCTCCTGTCCGAGGCGCAGCGGCTCGTCGGTCGGGCGCGGCGCGCGGCCCAGCAGCGGGTGGTCGTCCTGCGCGTCGAGGCGGCGCAGCAGCATGAAGAGGTCGTGCTCGAAGGGTTGCTCGAGCAGCCTGGCCCAGAGCACCGGATCGGCCTGTTCGATGCCGCGGGCAGGCGCCGAGCCGGCGCGCGCAGCAGGCGGCACGGCCTCTTCACGGTCGACGGCCTCCACCGTGTGCATCACCTCGCCCTGCGCAAGCTCGGCCGGCACGGCCTCCTGCGGCTCCTGGTGCTGCTGCACCGCGTCGGTGATGCCGATGTCGCTCATACGGCGGGGCGGCGTCCCACGCGCGGAGTCCAGCGCGCGATCTCGCCGCGCTGAAGGCTGGTCAACGCGAATTCGGTGAACGCATTGAGCGACACGTGGCGGCTGAAGAACTGCTCGAGCACCGCGCCGAAGAGATACGGGCTCGCGCCTGAGAATGCGACCTCGTCGATCTTGAGCGCGATCTCCACGCCGCGCCCGAACACGATCGGCCCGGGCTCGGGCAGGCGACGGAACACCGGCGCCAGCGCCATCGAGCGCACTCCCTGTATCTGGCGTCGCACCGCGGGATCGGCGAGGTTGCCGTACAGGTCGAGCATCTCGCGCAGCGCTGCCGCGCCCTGTGCGGGATCGACGTCGGTGAGGCTCAGGTAGTTGAGGCCGAGATGGCTGATGAGGCGCCACGTGAGCGCGCCTTCGGCCAGCGCGGGGTACGGCCGCGAAGGCCCGCGCAGGATGCGGATGGAGCGCACGGGCGCGGACACGCGCAGCGTGAAGTCCGATTCGAGCCCCGTCGGCAGCAGCAGCGGCAGGTCGCGGTTGGTGCACAGCGCGTCGAGCGTGATGTGGCGCAGGCTGTGCGGGAACGGCGCGTCGTGCTGGTCGACGAGCGACACGTAGATCTCGCTGCCGGTGTAGCTGGTGCGCGTGCCCTGGGCGCGCGCCCGGTCGGACACGAGGCGCGGCTCGCGGCGCAGCGAGAAGTAAGCGCCGAAGTCGCCGTCGTCGGCCGCGAAGGAGCCGAGGAAGGGCCTGAACTCGCGCTCCTCGGAGCCGTTGGCCATGTGGCCGGTGACACGCTCGACGGTGAAGATCTCGAAGTCGCGCGGCCGCGTGCGGTCGATCACCGCATGGTGCTCGTGCTGGCCCGGTCCCACCGGAATGCGGTCGCTGCGGCGCGGCACGAGGTTGATGATGGGCGTGCAGAACAGCGAGAAGTGCTTGGCGTCCACCAGCCTTTCGAGGTCGGCATCGGCGCGGTCGAGCAGGATCACGATCTCCATCGTGGTGCCGCTCATCGCCGCTGCCGCCGCGCGCATCTTGTTGATGCTGAAGAACAGGTAGCGGTCGGGGAAGGCGAAGTACTCGTGCAGCAGGCGGTAGCCCTGGAACGAGCGCGCGTCGTAGGGGAGCAGCGACTGGTCGGGCTCGAAGCCCTCGTGCCTGATGGCTTCGTCGCCCAGCGGCACGATCCGCGCCGCGGTGCCAGGACCGCTTCGGCACACCACGCCGACGCTGTGGTGCACCGCGAGTTCGAGCACGCGCAGGGCATGCAACTCGGCGCCGGAAAGGAAGAATTCGAGCCGGTCCAGCGGCATGTCGGCGAAGCGCGCGCCGCCCACCGCTTCCAGCTTGATGGTGATGGCGCTCTTCGCCTGCCGCGCGACCGCGGGCATCGCATGCGCGATCTCGGCAGGCACCGGACCGATGCCGGCTTCTGCGATGCGGATCGGCCACAGCGTGACGGCATGGCCGGTGCGGAATTCGCAGGCCGTCTGTTCGCCCTTGATCATGCGCCCGCGCAGGATGGTGTGGCGCGGCAGCTCGTAGCCTGCCTTCAGCGACCCTTCGTTGAGGTTGCCGTCGATCTGAACCACGGCCATGGCGGGCAGCGGCGCGAGGAAGTTGGGGTACACCACTTCGAGCAGGCGCTGCGAGAAGCGCGGGAACTCGGCATCCATCTTGAGCTGGATGCGTGCGGTGAGAAAGCTGAAGCCTTCGAGCAGCCGCTCCACGTAGGGGTCGCTGACCTCGATGCCGCGCATGCCCAGGCGCCCCGCGATCTTCGGATAGCGCTGCGCGAACTCGGCCCCGAGCTCGTGCATGTAGGTGAGCTCGCGGTTGTAGTAGTCGAGAAGCCGGGCATCCATCAGAGGCTAACCCCCAGGCTTCGCGCACTTCGTGTCGCTTCGCCAACCCCCTTGCAGGGGGCAACACCCGCGGCCCGGCAAAGCCGGTTCCGCGGTGTTCCACGGCAAGAGAATTCCGTCATCAGAGTCCTCCCGTCGGCCGCAGCACCATGTGCCCGCTTTCCAGGTCGAGCTCGGAACGCAGGATGAATTCGATGGGGTACGGCACCGACCACAGCGTGCCGCGGATCTCCAGCGCGAGCAGGTTGTGGTGTTCGAGCTCGGTGGCGTCGGTCACGCAGCGGACGTCGATGCTGTCCTTCATGATGCGCGGCTCGAAGTCGATGATGGCTGCGCGGATGGCCGCTTCGACGTCCGCGAAGTCGACCTCCGACATGCGCCCGCCGGCCCAGCCGCGAACGCCGAAGTTCACGACCGAGCGACGCGCGCGGGGCATGGTGTTGATGTCGTGGTCAGCGCCGAAGTTGGTGGTGTTGAGCAGCCACTGCAGGTCGCGCAGCACCGAGTCGCGCAGCAGCCTGCCGCTCATGAGGAAGGAACCCGCGCGCTCCTGCCGGACCTGCGGCGCCTTGTCGGTGAGGCGGTCGAGCAGCACCGGCTGCAGGCGGTCGCGTGCGACGCTTTCCTGCTGGTCGCCGTCGGCGTCCATCATTGCACTCATCAGGCGGCGCCCTCTCGCGAGAACTCGATCAGCCGCAGGTCTAGCAGCGAATGGTCGCCTGCCTCGCTGATCAGGGTGCGCTGGCCCAGGCCCGCGTACTGTTCTTCGCCGGCCAGGGGCAGCCAGTCGGTGCGGCGGCCCAGTGCGGCCTCGTCGTCGAGGCCTTCCAGCCGGCCCGGGTAGCGCACGGGCACTAGGCCATTGAGCGCGCGACCGTCATGCAGCTCGAATTCGGTGGGAGCCCACAGCAGGTCGACCAGATGCTGCGGCCGCGAGAACTTGGCGCGGCGCACCTGCGTCAGCGGCAGCCAGGCATAGCCGGAAGGCGTGAGCAGTTCGAACACGGGGCCGATGCGGACGTCGCCGTCGCAAAGCCAGTCGAACTCGCTGTTCTGCACCGGCTCGCCATCGAGGGCCTGAACGGCGCGGGAATCGGTGCGGTCCACGCTGGTGAGCTTGCCGTGCAGCGCGGGTGCGGCCTGCCGCGCGCTCTCGCGCAGTGCCGCAGCCTCTTCGGCGCGATCGGCCGGCAGCGTGGCCGCTGCAATCAGTTGCTCGACCCATTCGGCGTTGCCGCCGACGATGGCCGGCGCACGTCCGCCCGACCAGAAGTCGCTGCGATGGCGTTCGCCCGAAAGCGCCATCGAGCACGTGACGCTGGCGGGCGTGAAGGTGGGATCGAGCTTGGTGGCGAGCTTGAGCTGGTCTTCGGCCCGCTGCCACTCTCCACGCAATGCCAGAAAGTGGCACAAGGCCAGGCGCAGCCCTGCGTTCTGGGGATTGGAGCGGATCTGCCGCTGTACCCATTCGGTGTGCTCGGCCACTGAGCGATCGCCCAGTACTGCAAACCCATCACCCATGAAGCTTCCTCGCTGACTGGCTGGCACGCGGCGATCGTCGAGAAGGCCGCTGTGCGAAGGACGGCCGTGGCGGCCGTCGGGAAAAACGTCGCGGCCGGCCCGAGAGGCCGGCCGCGCATCGGGAAAAGGAAATCAGGCTTCCTTGTTTTCCTTGATGTTCCAGGCCAGAACCGTCTCGGCGCCCTTGCCGCCCTTGTCGGTCTGCTCCCAGTACTGCTGCTTCACCTTGGCGGCCTGGAAGGCGTATTGCACGAACACGGCGTCCGAGCCCTGCTCGGCCGTGTACTGCACCGAGGTGACCAGCACTTCCTCGAGCGTGACGCGGGTGTATTCGATCTGCGAGCCGCCGGCCTTGCACACCGACACTTCCACCTTGCTCAGGTGCTTGCCGCTCGCGCAGTTCTTCAGCACCGACGGTGCCGCCTTGTCGATGCGCGCCAGCACCTGCAGGTCGTTGAAGCTGGCCTTGCCGACGCCGCCGCCGCCACCGCTGACCATGTTTCCAGGCTGCGTTGCACCCCACGCAAACGACTTGATGTCCGTCCACTCCTTGTGGTTCGAGTCCTTCGATTCGCCGTTCGCGCCTTCAACGCGCATGAACATGTCTACTGCCATGATTTAAACCCCCAGAGTTATTTGCGCCCGATTCCGGAACGCCGTTGAATTAGCTGCTGTCCTTCTTGTTGGATGGCAGCTTCGAAACCAGCCGCAACGACACCGTCAGCCCTTCGAGCTGATAGTGCGGCCGGAGAAAAAACTTGGCGGCGTAGTAGCCGGGGTTGTCCTCGATGGCTTCCACCTGGACTTCCGCCGCCGCCAGCGGCTTCATCGCCTTGGTGTCCTGCGAAGAGGTGCCAGGGCTGCCGTCGACGTAGTTCATGATCCAGTCGTTGAGCCAGCGCTCCATGTCCTCGCGCTCGCGGAACGAACCAATCTTGTCCCGCACGATGCACTTCAGGTAATGCGCAAAGCGGCAGCATGCGAACAGGTACGGCAGGCGTGCCGCCAAGTTCGCGTTGGCCGTGGCGTCGGCGTCGTAGTACTCGGCCGGCAGCTGGAGCGACTGCGCGCCGATGAAGGCCGCGAAGTCGGAGTTCTTGCGGTGCACCAGCGGCATGAAGCCGTTCTTGGCGAGCTCGGCCTCGCGGCGGTCGCTGATCGCGATCTCGGTCGGGCACTTCATGTCCACGCCGCCGTCGTCGGTCGGGAAGGTGTGCGTGGGCAGGTTCTCGACCGCGCCACCGGATTCGACGCCGCGGATCGAGGTGCACCAGCCGTATTGCTTGAACGAGCGGTTGATGTTCACGCCCATCGCGTAGGCCGAGTTGGCCCAGGTGTAGCGGTTGTGCGCCGCCGAGTCGGTCTCTTCCTCGAACTCGAACTCGTCGACCGGGTTGGTGCGCGCGCCGTAGGGCAGACGCGCGAGGAAACGCGGCATCGCCAGGCCGATGTAGCGCGCGTCTTCCGAATCGCGCAGCGAACGCCACGCGGTGTGCTCGGTGTTCTGGAAGATCTTGGTCAGGTCGCGCGGATTCGACAGTTCCTGCCACGAGTCCATCTGCATCACCGTGGGCGATGCGCCCGCGATGAACGGGCAGTGCGCCGCCGCGGCGATCTTGGCCATCTCGCCCAGCATCTCGACGTCGGGCGGGCTGTGGTCGAAGTGGAAGTCGCCGATCAGCGCGCCGAACGGCTCGCCACCGAACTGGCCGTACTCGGCTTCGTAGATCTTCTTGAACAGCGGGCTCTGGTCCCAGCCGATGCCCTTGTGGCGCTTGAGCGAGCGCGCGACCTCGCGCTTCGATGCGCACATCACGCGGATCTTGAGCTGTTCGTCGGTCTCGGTGTTGTTGACCAGATAGTGCAGCCCGCGCCATGCGCCTTCGAGCTGCTGGAACTCCTCGTGGTGCAGGATCTGGTTGATCTGCTCGGAGAGCTTGCGGTCGATCTCGGTGATGATGGCCTGAACGGTGCGATATGCATCGTTGGAGACGGTGACGGTGCTCTCCAGCGCCTGCACGGCCAGCGTCTTGACGGCGTTCTCCACCGCCTCTCGGGCCTGGTCGGTCTTGGGCTTGAACTCGCGCTGCAGCAGGTTCGAGAACTCGTTCGGCTCCAGCGTCTCGACGGAGGCCGGTGCGCGCGCGGTGGTCTGTTTCGGTGCGGTGCTCATGATGATGGCGGTCCTTGCTGCTGCTCGCGCTTACTCGGAAGACGTACCGGGATTGCCGGCCTTTTCATTCGCGGCTTCCACCGCCTTGGCAACGGCCGGGTTGGGCGCCGAAGCCAGCGACTTCAGGAGTGCGGGGTTCTGCAGTGCCTGCGCGATCAGCTGTTCGGCACCGTTCTTGCCGTCCATGTACGAAAGCAGGTTCGACAGCTCGGTGCGCGCCTCGAGCAGCTGCTGCAGCGCACCGACCTGACGGGCGATGCGCGCGGGCGAGAAGTCGTCCATGCTCTCGAACGTGATGTCCACGTTCATCTGCCCATCGCCGGTGAGCGTGTTGGGCACCTGGAAGGCGACGCGCGGCTTGATGGCCTTCATGCGGTCGTCGAAGTTGTCGATGTCCACGGGCATGAACTCGCGCTCGGCGAGATCGGGCATGGGGTCGACCTGTTTGCCCGCGAGATCGGCGATGACGCCCATCACGAAGGGCAGCTGGATCTTGCGTTCGCTGCCGTAGATTTCGACGTCGTACTCGATCTGCACACGCGGTGCGCGATTGCGCGCAATGAACTTCTGACCACTGTTTCTGACACGGTTGTCTGCCATAAGCTTCCTCTTGAATCTGTAATGCGTGTGGGCGCGACCCGGGCCGGCCGGCTCGCGAGGCCCGCAACGGCCTTCGTCTCGTTACTCCGCGCTGCTCCCGTTCAACGGACGTCCTGCAAGGCTTTCTATCTTTTGCAATCCCTCTGGCACGAGCTCTTCGATGATCTGGAAGAAGTTGAGCTCCATCAGCCGCTGCGCTCTGCGTATGAGCATGGGCGCCGGATGGCTGGGCTCCGTGCGCTCCATGAACTGGCAAGCCTTCTCGAGCAATACCTGCACATCTTCACGGCTCGATATTTCAATATCCTTAATAAGTACTTGACGTAGGCCGGTACCGCTATTTGCTGCAGTACCGCCCACAGCGCCGTTCGCCACTGCCGCGCTCACTCCCCCGTGCTGCACATCGGCGGCCGCAGGAGCTTCGCCGGCTGCCACCGTCGGTGTCTGCGGCTGTTCCGGCAGCAGCTGCGCCACGGTGCGCAGCGAACGCTCGAGACGCGAGAAGTCGGGCGCCCAGCTCTGGCCGAGCGCGCGCTCGCAGGTCTCACGGATGCGCTGCAGCAGCTCCAGTGCCGCGCGCAACGCCACCACCGGCGGTGCCGCCTTTTCCTGCGCGCGCCGCACTGCATCCTTCAGCCGGCCGATACCGCCCGGGTAGTCGATCTGATGGTCGGCCTTGCTCGAATCGAGCAAGGCCTCGACCTGGCGCAGGGTCATCGATGCGCCGCTTTCGTCGAGCAGGCGCGCGTCGCGCACGCTGCGTCCGAGTCCCTCGGCTTCGGCCAGTGCGGCCAGCGCATTCATGCGTGGCAGAGGATCCTCGAAGCCGTCGTCGACAACGCGCGGATGCACGTCGTCCCAGAATTTCTGAAGCACAACGTCGACGAGCTGCAGGCCTTCCACATAACCGGGCAGGCCGCGGTTCTCGGTCCAGGCCAGCGTGAGAGGCACCAGCACGCGCAGGTCGCGCGTCCGCGTGCAAAGCTGCTTCGCGATGCGCTCCACGCGGGCCCAGTCGGGCGGTTCGGCGGGAATGATCGTCGAGCCGAACTGCTGCTCGCGCTTGCCCGCTGTCGCCTGGTGCAACGCCATGAAATCGGGGTCGTACTCCAGGTCTTCACCGCAAGGTAGCGGGCCTTCTACAGGCTCCTGCAATAGATCGATCTCGGTCTGCGCCAACCTCTGCTCCCCTTGTTCAAACGTTTCCTAACAACAGCAATCTTGAGGGGAACAAGTGATGCGGTCAACAGCAACAGATTGCAACACGACGCGTATGAATTACTAAGAAGTACAACCTCTTTTGAAATTCAAACAGAACGACTACACGTCGTTCACAGCAGATCGCGAGCAGCCAAATTGCGCATCAACGCACTGATACCAAAAGTCCACATCGGCGCCTTGTCCGCGTGTACCACGCGATTCACCAGCGCACCGAGTTCCGGTGCGGCAATGCGCACGCGGTCTCCCACGACATGGGTGAATCCTTGTCCCGGCCCATGACGATCTTGTGTCGGCGCGAACATCGTCCCGAGAAACAACATGAATCCGTCGGGGTAACCGTGATTTTTTCCTACTGTTTGGGCCACGAGGTCGAGCGGATCGCGGCTGATCTTCGACAGCGAACTCGATCCCTCGAGCGTGAAGCCCTCCGGCCCCGTCACTTCCAGTTCGACGGTGATGCGCCGCACGTCGGCGATGCCGAAGTGCTCGTCGAAGAGGCGGATGAACGGACCGATCGCGCAGGACGCGTTGTTGTCCTTCGCCTTGCCGAGCAGCAGCGCGCTGCGGCCTTCGAAGTCACGAAGGTTGACATCGTTGCCCAGCGCCGCGCCCCAGGTTTCGCCGCGGCTGTTGACAGCGAGCACCACCTCCGGCTCGGGGTTGTTCCACACCGAGCCCGGATGAATGCCGATATCCGCGCCGGTGCCGACGGCCGACAGCACCGGTGCCTTGGTGAAGATCTCCGCGTCCGGTCCGATGCCGACCTCGAGGTACTGCGACCACGCACCCTGCGCGATCAGCACTTCCTTGACCTTCATGGCCTCGGGCGAGCCGGGCACGATGTCCGCGAGGTTGTCGCCGAGCACGCTGCCGATGGCCGCGCGCGTGGCTTCCGCCTTCGACGCATCGCCGCGCGCCTGTTCCTCGATCACGCGTTCGAGCAGGCTTGCAACGAATGTGACCCCGCTGGCCTTGATGGCCTGCAGGTCACAGGGCGCGAGAAGCCAAGGCCTGCTCGCATCGCGCGCAGTCTCGTCGCTGTTGGCAAGGGCTTCTTCGAGCGATGCGATGCGGGGTGCGGCTTGCAATGCACGGCGGACGGCCTGTGCGGGCGCCTCCTTGCCTTCGAGCAGATCGCTCATGGTGGGCGCAAGCTTCGACAGGTCGTGCAGGCCACCTTCGTGAACGGCCACCAGCACGGGGCCGACACCGGGCTGCCAGAGGCGCCCGACAAGAGTGGCGCGTTCGGCGTCGCGGGGCAGGCTGGAAGTGGTGGAAAGATCGAGCGGCATGGCGGTTGTCTCCGTGGTGAATGTGGCTGCTACGTCGAATCGTAGCGGCGCCCGAAGAAAACAGCCTGCGCGGCCGCCCGGTCCTCCTGGTTTACGGCCTCAATGCTTCGATGCGCGCACGCGCGCCACCTCGGCAGGCAGGTCGGTCCACGCCGGCTCCTGCGGCGCGAAGCGAGCGCGCATGTAGCCTGCGAGTTCGGCGATCTGCCGGTCGTCGAGCACCTCGCGGAAGCCCGGCATGAAGCCGATGTCGCGGCTCGCGGGTTCGCGCACGCCGTCGAGGATGGTGCGCAGCAGGTTGTCGGGCCGCGCGCTGGTGAGGTTGCTGTTGAGCGCGAGCGGCGTGTTGACGCCCAGCAGCGTGGGGCCGTTGCCGTCGTGGTGGCAGGAGGCGCAGGCGCTGTCGAACATGCGCTGTGCGGGGCCCAGCAGCTGCCCTTGGGTGCTCGCCGCGGCGTTCACGACCTGCTGCGCCGCCAAGCCGGGATCGGCGGCCGGTTTCGGATTGAACGAGCCGAGATAGGCGGCCATCGCACGGATGTCCTCGTCGGGCACCTGCGCGAGCTCGCGCACGACCTCGGCCATCGGCCCGCCCGCGATGCCGTGGCGCTGCGTATGGCCGTGACGCAGGTAGCGATAGAGCTCGTCGGCATCCCACGGCACCGCCGACTTCGACGCCAGCTGCGTGAGCGCCGGCGCCTCCCATCCATCGACCATCGCGCCCGAAAGGAAGGCGCTGCCACCCTGCTCCGCGCCCAGCGCGTTGCGTGGCGTGTGGCAGGCGCCGCAATGCCCCAGGCCGTTGACGAGGTACGCGCCGCGGTTCCACTCCGCGCTCTGCGCGGCCACGGGCTGCATCGGCGACGGATCGTGGAAGAGCGCGTTCCAGCCGGCCATCAGCGGCCGGATGCTGAACGGGAACTTGAGCTCCGACTTCGGCGTTTCCGCGCGCACCGCGGGCAGCGACATGAAGTACGCATACAGCGCCTGCAGGTCGTCGTCGCTGGTCTTGGCGAAGGCGGTGTAGGGAAACGCGGGATACAGGTGATGGCCGTCGCGCGAAATGCCCTCGCGCATCGCGCGCTGGAAGGCGCTGAACGACCAGCGCCCGAGGCCCGTCTCCGCGTCCGGCGTGAGGTTGGTGGTGTAGAGCGTGCCGAAGGGCGTTTCCATGGCGCGGCCGCCCGCGTTGGCCGTGCCGCCGGGCGCGGTGTGGCACACGGCACAGTCGCCCACCGCGGCGAGCACACGGCCGCGTTCGATGGTGGCCTGGCTGTAGACCGGCGCGGTGAGCGACACCGGCGCGATGGCCGAGCGCCAGCCGAGCAGTCCAGCGATGACGCCGATGCCGCCGACGACCAGCGCCGCGCCCGTCGCCCACACGCCCTTGCGCCGAGGCCATGGCGCATCGCTCCTTCCCCTTTTGGGGGAAGATCGGGATGGGGGCACGGCAGCGTCGCCATCCGGGCGCCGCATGCCCCCACCCCCGCCCTCCCCCAGAGGGGGAGGGAGCAGACCCCGGTTCAACTCCGCAAGCACCGTCTCCGGCGTGAACGGCGGTGCCCTGAAGCGCACGCCCGTCGCATCGAAGATCGCGTTCGCGATCGCAGCCGTGCCAGGCACCGAAGACGACTCGCCCGCACCCAGCGACGGCTCGCCGGGCCGCGGCATGTGCATCACCTCGATCACCGGCACTTCGCGGAAGTTGATGATCGGGTAGCTGCCCCACTCGCGGCTCGCGACCACGCCGGAAGGCAGCACGCCCGGCAGCTGCGCGTCCGCCGCCGTGCCTTGCTGTTGCTGCTGTTGCGGTGCGAACTGCACCTGCTCCTTGAGCGCCCGGCTCGTCGTCTGGATCACGTTGCCGTGCACCTGGTGCTCGACACCCGCCGGGTTGATCATCAGGCCGGCGTCATGCCCCACCACCACTCGGCGCACGTGCACCTCGCCGGTCTTGCGGTTGACCTCCACGTCGGCCACCCACGCGGCCCACGCCGCGCCGAAACCAGGCCACTTGCTGTGGATGTATCTCGCATAGGCGAAGCCCTGGCCGAAGAGGATGTCGCCGCCCTCGCCCAGTCCGCCATCGGCGTTCTCCTGCGGCCCGGTGCGCATGCGCCAGCCGGCCTTCTGCGCGGTGGCCTGAACGAGCTCGACGGCGCGCGGGTCCTGCAGGTGCCGAAGCCTGAACTGCACCGGATCGACACCCGCAGCCGTCGCCAGCTCGTCGATGTACGACTCGTGCGCGAACGAACTCGGCAGCGCCGACACGCCGCGCAGCCATGACGCGCGCACGATCGGCGCCATGTCGTTGACCTTCACGCGCAGGTTGTCGTAGCTGTAGGGCGGACGCGCGGTGCGGTCGCCCATCTCGAAGGCCTGCGCGACCGGCTCGATGGTGCGCGTGAGCAGCAGCGCGAGCGTTGGCGCGCCATTCGACGGGTAGGAGGTCTCGAAGTCGTAGGCTGCGACGCTGCCGTCGGCCATGAGGCCGCCGTCGATCTCCATGAGCTGCGCTGCGCCCTTGGGCTCCCACGCATGCTCCTGCTCGCGCGTGAGCTGCACGCGCACCGGTGCGCCCGCCGCGCGCGCGAGCAGCGCCGCGTCGGCGGCCACGTCGTCGGCGCCGTTGCGGCCGTAGCAGCCGGCAGCCTCCATGCGGACCACGTCGACCTGCACGTCCTCCACGCCCATGAGCCTGGCGAGATCGGCGCGCAGCACGTGCGGGTTCTGCGAGCCGGCCCAGCATCGCAGTTGCATGCCGCTGCCGTCGGCGGGCTGCCATTCGGCCAGCGCGCACGACGGGCCGATGGACGCATGCATCTGGTAGGGCCACACGTAGGTGCGGTGCATGGGCTGCGCGGCCGCTTCGATGGCGCCGTCGACGTCGCCTTCATCGACCAGCAGCCGCTGTGTCGAGGGGTTGTCGCGCAGGGCCTGCGCGAGATCGCCGAGGTCGGGCATGCCGGGCCATGGCTTCCACTTCACGCGCAGCTCGCGCAACGCCTGCTCGGCGTGCTCCTCGCGCTCGGCCACGATGCCGACGAAGTCGCGGATGACCACCACCGCGCGGATGCCGGGGATGTGTGCGATCGACGACTCGTCGACCGATTCCAGCGTGTTGCCGATGAACTCGCCATGGTCCGCACCCGCGTACGGCGGGCGCACCACGCGGCCGTGCAGCATGCCGGGCACGCGCATGTCGTGCACGAAGACGAGTTCGCCCGCGAGCTTGGCCGGGATGTCGACGCGCGCCTGGCGCGTGCCGACCACGCGATAGTCGGCCGGGTCCTTGGGTCTGGCCTGCGGATCGAGCTTGAGCACGGTGCGCTGGCCCGCGACGAGGTCGGCGTAGCTGACATGCCGGTCGGGCGCCTCCGCAACGCGCACCACGCCGTTGCGCACCTGCAGCGCGTCCTCGGTCACTCCCAGGCGTTCGGCCGCGCGCGCCAGCAGCCATGCGCGCGCCTGCGCCGCCGCAAGGCGCAGCGGCTGCGCATGGATCTGGATCGACGCGCTGGCGATGGTCGCGCCCTGGTTGGGCGCGCGCGCGGTGTCGCCGAGCATCACGCGCACGCAGGGCATGCCGAGATCGAGCTCCTCGGCCACGATCTGGCCGAGCGCCGTCTGGATGCCGGTGCCTAGGTCGACGTGTCCGTTGAGCGCGGAGGCGCTGCCGTCGTCCCACACGGCGAGCAGCACCTCGTCGCCCTCGGCGGGGTTGCTGGCGATGAAGGCAGGCTGGCCCTTGGCCGGGGGCGGCGGCGGGGGGGTCTCGCGCAGCACCAGCAGCACGCCGGTGGCGGCAAGGAACTCGGCGCGCGTGCGCGGCAGGTCTGCGCGGCGCATCATGGCATTTGCTCCCTCTCCCGCTCGCGGGAGAGGAGACAAGACCAGCGGCTCATGGGTTGAGCTCCTCGCGCATGCGCACTGCCGCGAGCTGCACCGCGTCGAGGATCTCGATGTGCGTGCCGCAGCGGCACAGGTTGCCCGACAGTTCGGCGCGGATGCGCTGCTCGCTCGCCTGCGGATCGCGTGCGAGCAGCGCGGCGGCCTGCATCACCATGCCGTTGAGGCAGTAGCCGCACTGCGCGGCCTGCGCCTCTTCGAAGGCGGCCTGCACCGGGTGCCAGCTGCCGCGCGAGCCCAGGCCTTCGAGCGTGGTGATGGCGCGTCCCGCCACGCCGTGCGCCGGAATCACGCAGGAGCGCGCGGCCACGCCGTCGACGTGCACGGTGCATGCACCGCACTGTCCCAGCCCGCAGCCGTACTTGGGGCCGTTCAGCCCCAGGTCATTGCGCAGCAGGTGCAGCAGCGTCGCCTCGCGCGGCACACCTTCGATCGATTGCGCCCGGCCGTTGACCAGCAGGCGCAGCGGCTCAGCGCCGCAACTGGCCGTCACGGGTGTACATCTCCAGATCGACGAAGGTCGAGCCGTTGTGGTTCTTCGCGCTGTACTCGACGGGGAAGTCGCCGAAGCGCGTACTGCCGATGCTCTCCAGGCCCGCGATGAAGTTGTCGCGCGTGAGCGCCTTGCCCGCGCGGCGCAGGCCCTCGACCATCACGCGCGCGACGATGTAGCCCTCCAGCGCGGTGTAGCTGTCGATCTTCTCGCCGAACTCGGCGCGGTCGCGCTGGTAGTCGGCCACGATGGGCACGCGCTGCGCCTGCGGCGGCGGCACGATGCTGGCCGTGACCAGGCCCGCGAGCTTGCCGTCGAGCCGCTTGGCCGAACCGGCCGCATCGGTGATGCCGACCGACAGCGTGTACAGCGGCGAGCCCACGGCGCTGGCGCGGTAGTCGCGCATGAACACTTCCACCATCCGCCCGGCCATGATCATCACGACCGCGCCCGGCTTCGTCTCCGCAAGGCCGGCGACGACCTGCTTCGCGTCCTCGGCCGCGATGGCCAGCGGGAAGGTCTTGAGCACCTTCACCTTGTAGTCGGCCGCGAGTTCCTCGCAGGTGGCGAGGTTCGACTTGCCGAAGGCGCTGTCCTGGTAGACCACCGCGATCGACTGGATGCCGATGGTCGAGAGGTGGCTGATGATCTTGCGCAGCTCCAGGTCGTAGCCCGCGCGCACGTGGAACAGGTAGCGGTTGACCTTGGTGCGGAACGACGTGGTGCCCACCAGCGGCGCGAACATCGGCACGCCGGCCTTCTCCGCGAGCGGCATCGCGGCAGCGAGATTGCCGGTGGCCACGTAGCCGGTGAGCGCGAAGACCTTGTCCTCGTCGATCAGCTTCGCGGTGTTCACGGCCGTCTTCGCGGGGTCGTACGCGTCGTCGTAGGTCACCAGCTCGATCTTGCGGCCGTTCACGCCGCCCGACTTGTTGACCCGGTCGAAGTAGAGCTTGATGCCCGCGCGGTAATCGATGCCGAAGTCCTTGGCCGGTCCGCTGAACACGGCCGACTGGCCGATGCGGATGGTGGTGTCGGTCACGCCGGTCGTGCCGTTGTCCGCGCGCGCCGGCCGCAACAGGCCGGGGCCGAGCGCCAGGGCGGCGGCGCTCGCCACCATGGCACGCCTTGAGATCGAGGGCTTCATGCGTCGTGGGTCCCGTGTTCCTGTTGCTCTTTCGGAGTCTTGAGGCGATGCGCGCTCAGGCGGTCTGGATGTCTGCCGACTGGATGCGCTTGACGCCCCTGGCCGTCATCTGCTTCCAGGCCGCGGCCAGCGAGCCGTTGAGGTCGATGCCGCGCGTGGCGTCCTCGATCACGTAGGCCTCGAAGCCGGCCTTGCGCGCATCCATCGCGGTCCAGGCCACGCAGAAGTCGGTGGCCAGGCCGGTGACGAACACGGTCTTGATGCCGCGCGCCTTCAGGTAGCCGGCCAGGCCCGTGGCCGTCTTGTGGTCGGCTTCCTCGAAGGCCGAGTAGCTGTCCATGTCCTTGTGGAAGCCCTTGCGGATGACGAGCTGCGCGGTGGGCACCTTCAGGTCCTTGCCGAGCGCCGCGTCGTCGGTGCCCTGCACGCAATGGTCGGGCCACAGCACCTGCGTGCCGTAGCTGAGCTTGGTGGTCTCGAAGGGCTTCTTGCCGCTGTAGGTGCTGGCGAAAGATGCATGGCCCGCCGTGTGCCAGTCCTGCGTGACCACGATGTTCTCGAAGGCCGGCGCGAGCGCGTTGATCACCGGGATCACCTCGTTGCCGCCCTTCACCGCGAGCGTGCCGCCGTCGAGAAAACAGTTCTGCACGTCGACCACGATCAGCGCCGCCTTGGCGCCGGGCTTGATCTTGCCGGCCGCGAAGGCGTTGAAGGCGACACTGCCGAGGCCACCGGCCAGCCCGAGGGCGGCGGCGGATTTCACGAGGGTTCTGCGATGCATGGCGTGGACTCCTGGTAGGACTGGAAGGGGAACTTGAATCAGGACAAGAGAAACTTTCCAGGAACACCACGGAACCGGCTTTGCCGGGCCGTCGGTGTTGCCCCCTGCAAGGGGGTTGGCGAAGCGACACGAAGTGCGCGAAGACTGGGGGTGTGCTTCATGCTAGACGCTGAGGTAGGCACGGCGGACTTCGTCGTTCGCCGCCAGCTCGGCCATCGTGGCGTGATAGCGGATCTGCCCCTTCTCGAGCACATAGGCGCGGTCGGACACCAGTTCGGCGAAGTGCATGTTCTGCTCCGACAGCAGGATGCTCACGCCCTGCGCCTTGAGCTCCAGGATCATGTTCGCCATCTGCTCGACGATCACCGGCGCCACGCCTTCGGAAGGTTCGTCGAGCAGCACGAGGTAGGGGTTGCCCATGAGCGTGCGCGCGACCGTGAGCATCTGCTGCTCGCCGCCGCTCATGCGCCCGCCCGGGCGGTTAGGCATCTCGCCGAGGTTGGGGAAGAGCTTGAACAGCCGCTCGGGCGTCCACAGCGGCGCGTCGCTGCCGTCGGCCCAGCGGCGCGCGGCCTGCTTGCCGACCTCGAGGTTCTCCATCACCGTGAGGTCGGTGAACACGCGGCGGTCCTCGGGCACGAAGCCCAGGCCCAGGCGCGCCGCGTGGTGCGGCTCGCTCTTCGAGATGTCGTGACCCAGGAAGCGAACGGCGCCGCGGCGCTTGGTGAGCATGCCGATCAGCGCCTTCAGCGTGGTCGACTTGCCCGCGCCGTTGCGGCCCATGAGCGCGACCACTTCGCCGCGGCGCACTTCGAGATCGACGTCGTAGAGGATCTGCGCGGCGCCGTACCAGGCGCACAGGGCCTTGGCCTGCAGGAGGGGTTCATGTGTGCTCATCAAATTGCCTCCGTGCTTCGCACTGCGGTGCTGGCTTGCTTGGGGCGGCCCGGCGCTTCGCTCATGCGGCTTCTCCAACGGCTGCGGCCTTCTTCTCGAATGTCTTGCCGGTGCCGAAGTACACCTCCTGCACCTTGGGATGGTCGCGGATCTCCAGCGGCTTGCCCTGCGCGATGAGGCGTCCGCGCGCGAGCACGATCATGCGGTCGGCGTACGCGAACACCACGTCCATGCTGTGCTCGGTGAAGAGCACGGCCATGCCGCGCTGGATGACGAGTTCCTTGGTCAGCGCCATGAGCGAGTTGCGCTCCTTGGGCGCCATGCCGGCGGTGGGCTCGTCCATCAGCAGCAGCTTGGGCGAGTTGGCCATCGCGATGGCGAGCTCGACGCGTTTCACGTCGCCGTATGCGAGCACGCTGCAGGGCCGGTCGGCCTGCGACTTCATGCCGACCTGGTCGAGCAGCGCCAGCGCTTCCTCGCGCTTGTGGTCGGCGGCGCGGCGCCACGTGGAGAAGAGCTTGCGGTCATGCGACAGCAGCGCCATCTGCACGTTCTCGACCACGGTGAGCGAGGCGAAGGTCTCGGCGATCTGGAAGGTGCGGCCCACGCCCATGCGCCAGATCTCGCGCGGCTTGCGGCCCACGAGTTCGTGGCCGTCCAGCGTGATGGAGCCCTGGTCGGCCTTGAGCTGGCCGTTGACCATGTTGAAGGTTGTCGACTTGCCGGCGCCGTTGGGCCCGATCAGCGCGAGCAGTTCGCCGGGCGGCAGCTCGAAGCTGATGCCGTCCACCGCCTTCACGCCACCGAAGGACTTGCCGAGGTTCTCTACCTTGAGGAGCGTTCCGGTCATGCCTTCACCTCCTCGAGCTTGGCCTTGGCTTCGGTCCTTGCAGCTTCGTCTTCCTTCGGCGCGCGCCAGCGGTCTGCAAGCTGCTTGATGGAGCCCGCGATGCCCTGCGGGAACAGCAGCACCAGGATCAGGATGATGGCACCCAGCATCGCGCGCCAGTAGTCGGTGTTGCGCGCCACGGTGTCGTGCAGCCAGGTGAAGGTGACGGCACCTACCACCGGCCCCGCGAGCGTCTGGATGCCGCCGAGCAGCACCATCACGAGGCCGTCGACCGACTTGCCGACCGACAGCGTCTCGGGCGAGATGCTGCCTTTCGAGAACGCAAAGAGCGCACCCGCCAGGCCCGCCACGGTGCCCGCGATGATGAACGCCACCCACTGCATGCGCTTGACGTCGATGCCGATGGCATCGGCGCGCAGCACCGAGTCGCGGCCCGCGCGCATCGCGTAGCCGAAGGGCGAGAACAGCACGCGCCGCAGCCACCACACGCCCGCACCCACGAGCACCAGCGTGAGCCAGTAGTAGGCCCGCTTGTCGGAAAGCCACTCGGAGGGCCACACGCCGGTCAGGCCATTGCTGCCGCCGGTGAAGCTGTCCCACTGGTAGGTGATGGCCCATGTGATCTGCGCGAAGGCCAGCGTGAGCATGGCCAGGTACACGCCCGACAGCCGCACCGCGAACCAGCCGTAGACGAAGGCGCCGAGCGCGGCCACCAGCGGCGCGACGATCAGCGCCAGTTCCATGGGCAGGTGCAGCGCACGCACCAGCAGCGCCGCACCGTACGCGCCGAGGCCGAAGTACGCGGCGTGGCCGAAGGAATGCATGCCGGCCGGCCCCATGATGAAGTGCAGGCTGGTGGCGAACAGGGCCGCGATCATCAGGTCGATCATCAGCACCGTGGTGTAGGGCGAGTTCACCGTGAGGAAAGGCACCACGGCCAGCAGCAGCGCGAACGCGGCGGCCGCCACCATGTAGGCGTTGCCCGGGCGGCGCAGCGGTTCTTCCTGCATGCCCACGTAGCGGCTCGGCGCCTGCGGACGGCCGAACAGGCCCCAGGGGCGCCACACCAGCACGATGGCCATCACGAGGAAGTCGACCATCAGCGTGAGCTTCGAGAACGAGACGTCGATGCCGAAGATCTGCACCACGCCGAGCCAGATGCACACGGCCTTGATCTCGGCGATGAGCAGCGCGGCCATGTAGGCGCCGGGCAGCGAGCCCATGCCGCCCACCACCACCACCACGAAGGCGGCGCCGATGGTGTTCAGGTCCATCTCCAGCGTGGCGGGCTCGCGCGGCAGCTGCAGCGCGCCGCCGAGGCCCGCGAGCAGGGCGCCGAGCGCGAACACCGCCGTGAAGAGCCAGGCCTGGTTGACGCCGAGTGCGCTGACCATCTCGCGGTCTTGAGTTGCGGCGCGCACCAGCGTGCCGAAGCGCGTGCGGGTGAGCAGCAGCCACACGAGGCCCAGCACCACCGGGCCGACGACGATCAGGAACAGGTCATAGGAAGGAAACTGACGCCCGAGGATCTCGACCGAGCCCTTGAGGCCGGGCGCGCGCGGACCGAGCAGTTCGTCGGGCCCCCACAGCCAGAGCACCGCGTCCTTGATGACGAGGACCAGCGCGAAGGTGGCCAGCAGCTGGAACAGCTCCGGCGCCTTGTAGATGCGGCGCAGCAGCACCACCTCGATGATGGCGCCGAGCACGCCCACCGCCAGCGCGGCGATCAGCAGCGCGGGCCAGAAGCCCAGGCTCGAGCCCAGCTTGTCGACGAGCGTGTACGCGAGATAGATGCCCACCATGAAGAACGAACCATGGGCGAAGTTGACGATGCGCGTCACGCCGAAGATCAACGACAGACCGGCCGCCACGAAGAAGAGCGAGGACGCGCCGGCCAACCCGTTGAGCAACTGAACAACAAAACCTGAAAAACTCATCAAGGATCCTTTGCTCGCCCCCAGGCTTGCCCACTTCGTGTGGCCGCCACCCCCTACCGGGGGCTATACCAGCGGCCCGGCAGAGCCGGTTCCGCGGTATTCCTGGAATGGTCCGCTTTCAGTGAAGATGTTGGTCTGTTGCGCGATCAGTCCGCAGGGCGCATCTTTTTCACTTCGTCATCGCTCGGCTGGAACTTGGCGCCGTCGAGGTAGACATAGTCGACCATCACGCCCTTGCCGCCGTCGTTCTTGGTCTTGCCCACGTACGCGCCCATGGTGGACTGGTTGTCCTGCGCGCGGTAGCTGATCTTGCCGAAGGGCGTGTCGACCTGCAGGCCCTTGAAGGCGGCCACGAGCTTCTCGGTGTCGGTGCCGCCGGCCTTCTTGATGCCGGCCGCGATCGAGTGGATGGCGCTGTAGCCGACCACCGAGCCCAGGCGCGGGTAGTCCTTGAACTTGGCCTGGTAGGCATCGAGGAAGGCCTTGTGCTCGGGCGTCTTCACGCCGTTCCAGGGATAGCCGGTGACGATCCAGCCGTTGGGCGCCTCGTCCTTCAGCGGGTCGAGGTACTCGGGCTCGCCGGTCAGCACGCTCACCACCTCGCGGTCCTTGAAGAGGCCGCGCGTGTTGCCTTCGCGCACGAACTTGGAGAGGTCGGCGCCGAAGAGCACGTTGAAGATGGCGTCGGGCTTGGCATCGGCCAGGGCCTGCACCACGCTGCCCGAATCGACCTTGCCCAGCGGCGGCGCCTGCTCGGCGACGAACTCGACGTCGGGCTGCGCAGCCTTCAGCAGCGTCTTGAAGGTAGCGACCGAAGACTGGCCGTATTCGTAGTTGGGGTACACGAGCGCCCAGCGCTTCTTCTTGAGCTTGGCGGCCTCGGGCACCAGCATCGCGACCTGCATGTAGGTCGAGGGGCGCAGGCGGTAGGTGTACTTGTTGCCGTTGCTCCAGACGATCTTGTCGGTGAGCGGCTCGGCGGCGAGATAGAAGAACTTCTTCTGCTTGGCGAAGTCGGTCAGCGCCAGGCCGGTGTTCGACAGGAAGGCGCCGGCCAGCACGTCGATCTTCTCGCGCGAGATGAGCTCCTCGGCCACGCGCACGGCGTCGCCGGGGTTGGCGTTGTCGTCGCGGCTGATGAGCTCGATCTTCTTGCCGTTGATGCCGCCCTTGGCGTTGATCTCGTCGACCGCGAGCTCCATGCCCTTCTTGTAGGGCTCGAGGAAGGCGGGCTGCGCCTTGTAGCTGTTGATTTCGCCGATCTTGATCACGCCCTGCGCGTGCGCGGGAACGAGGGCCGTGGCCAGCGTGACGACGGACGCGGCGCAGAAGACATGGCGCAATGGATTCATCGAGAAGCTCCTAGGGGTTAAGGCAGAAAGAATTCGAGTTGTACGGGCGCGGGGCTTTGGATGGACGATGCGGCGCGTCTCAGCGCAGGCCGTCTTCGCCCTTGATCTCGGAGACCTGCAGGCCGCCGATGCGCGGCAGCGGACGGCCGCTGTCGGTGACGGCCACCGCCACCACGATCTCGTTGGCGCGCGGCGCGTCGCTCACGCGGGCTTCCACCGCGTCGAAATGGCTGCGCACGAAGGCGGCGTCCTTGTGGCCCAGCGGCACGTCGATGGCGGTGCCCAGCGTGCCCTGCTTCTTGGCCGAGGGCACGAGCGCCGCGCCCTTCTCCACCGCCACGCGCAGCGGCGCGCCCAGCTTGGGATGCAGGATGGCGGCGGCATGTTCGAGCTCGCCACGCTCGCCCACGATGGCGGCCTTGCCGTAGCTCTGCGCCTGGCCGGGCTCGATGCCCAGCGCCTTCACGGCCTTCTGGCCCAGCAGCGCACCGAGTTCCTCGCCGATGGCGATCAGGTCGTCGAGGTTCTCGCTGTAGCGGCCGGCGTAGGGGTTCTCGATCACGGCGATGGCGACGGCGCGGCGCGTGGGCGGCGTGATGTCCTTGCCCATTTCGCGGCGGGTTTCATCGACCTGTACTACGAGCTTGCGGATGTTGGCGGTCATGTTCTGTGTTCCTTGTCTCTGTATGGATGCTGCGGCTCAGCGCAGGCCATCCCATTTGCTGATGTCTTTGGCGAGCAGGCCACCGACGCGTGCGTGGACGCGATACCCGGTGCTCATCGCGAGGATGAAGACGATCTCGTCGGCCGCCGGCGCGCCGGGCACGCGCACTTCGATGGCGTCGAACTGGCCGCGCACATAGCTGGCGTTGATGTTGGTCAGCGGCACATCGAGCGCGGCGCCGGGCGGGCCGACCTTCTTGGTCGAAGGCACGATCGAGAGCGCATTGCCGGGCTGGCCGGTCTTCTCCTCGGCCTTGCCCGCGGTGTAGGCGGCGCGGCTGCCCTTCCAGCCGAGCAGTTCGCGCATCGCGTAGCCGCCGGGCACGTGCCACAGCGCGCCGTGCTCCAGTTCGCCGTCGGCGCCGACGATGGCACCCTTGCCGTAGGTGGCGATCTGCTCCAGCGGCACGTCCATGGCGGCATGCAGCCGGTGCGCCATGTCGACGCCCACCGGGTCGAGCAGCGCCATCATCGGCAGGATGTCGGGCTCGTAGCGGCCGGCGAACGGATTGGTCAGCACCGCGCCGATGGCACCACGCACCAGCGGGGTGTCGGCACGCGGTCCGAACTCGTGGTGAATGTGCTCGACCTGGGTGAAGACGCGGCGTATTTCGATCATGAAAAAGAACCTTGCTTTTCGTTAAGCAAATACTGAACCAACTGATTTCGGCAGCTCTGTGTCGAGCGCCTTCGAGCATAAGGGCTCGACGAGTTTCCACTGCCCCTGGCAAACGAGTAGAGCAGCCCAGACGAGCCCTCCTTTTTGCAGGACCTTGGCGCAAACCACGCCCGTATCGAGTGCGCTGCGCACCTGCGCGGGGGCCAGCTCGGGCACGTCGACGGTGACGAGCGTGTCGCCCAGGTCGCTGTCGTCCTTGCACTCGTTCGCGGGGCGGCGCGCGATGGCCTCGTCGTCCACGTCGACGGCGTTGGCGATCACTGTCGCGGCGGCATCGGCCTGCGCTGCGGTGGCGGCCAGCACCGTCACGCTGTCGGCGATGCCCAGCGAGAAGCTGCGCCCGCGCCAGCCGCTGGTGGCGACGCCGCGCACGGGCTGGTCGGCGCGCAGCTCGAACTGGCCGTCGGTGGTGAGGATGCCGCCTTCGCCGGCAAGATGGCTGCGCAGGTCGAAGCGCGCGATGTCGGCGAACACGCCCACGCGCGCGGACTGCCCCGGCGCGAGGTGCAGCGCGATGTCGCCGCCGTTGTTGATCCACGCGCGTTCGATGCCGGGGCGTTCGTAGAAGGCGATGAGCTCCTGCGCCACCGAGCCGGCCACTGCCGCCATCGGCGTGATGAACATCGGCGAGAACGCAGCGCAGGCGTCCCACATGCGGCGCGCCACCACGTTGCGCGGGCGCATCCTGTCGGTGACGGGCAGGCGCAGCAGCGGCAGCTCGCGCACCAGCTCGTCGAGCACGTGGACGAAGCGCGCCCATGCCGCATCGTGCGCAGCGGCCACGGCATACGGGTCGCCGTGCGCCTCGGCCACGATGTCGATCGGGCCGTGGTTGAAGTGCCAGCGGCTCTTGTCGAGCGCACTGCGTTGGGCGGACATGATCAGCCCAGCATCGGGGCGTGGCCCAGGGGCCACGGGTTGGCGTCGTCCACCGCGAGCCATTGGCGCGCAAGCGGTGCGCCGTCTTCTTGCCATGCACCGCGCGCGAGCGCCTGTTCGAGCGGGAAGATGTGTTCGACGTGACCGCCGAGCGCCTCGTAGTCGTCGCGCCGCATGCTGAACTCGATGGGTGCGACGATGGCAGGCGTGGGCACGGTGCCGAAGCTGTTGTCGGGCATGCGCATGACGTCGGCCATCACGGTGATGCCGCCGCCTGGCCACACATAGGCCGGCGCGCCGCCGCAGGTGACGTTGACCAGCGCGCGCTTGATGGCGCGCGTGAGCAGCACCGGGTTCTCGGTGACCCCCGCGCGCAGGCTGCCGCCCGCACCACCGAGGAACAGCACCGTGCACAGCGACGGTTCGCAGTTCTCGCCGATTCGATCGACGATGCGCTTCACCTCGGGCGGCATCGGCTGCTCGACGGGCTTGAGCGCGTCGTCGAGCACGTACCACTGCGCATGCTCGCCGGTGGTCGACGTCATGAGCAGGCGCAGGCCCGGGCGCGCGACGCCCTCTTCCCAGCCTTCGATGATCGCGAGCGGATCGGCGATGTCGGTACCGCCCCAGCCGTTGCCCGGGTTCGCCACCTGGAAGTAGCGCCCCGGCGTGGACTTGCGCCCCAGCATCTGGATGCCCGAGGGCGCCATGTCGAGGCAGCGGCCGGCCTGGTGCTCGGTGAGCACGCCGGTGATGTGGTCATCGACCACCACCACCTCGTCGGCCACGCCGGCGAACTGCCGCGCGAAGATGCCGACCGCGGCCGAGCCGCAGCCCACGCGCATGCGCTGCTCTTCCACGCCGTTGACGATGGGCGCCTTGCCGGCCTGGATGACGAGGGTGGAGCCGCCGTCGATGGTGCACTCCACCGCCTTCTTGTTGCCCAGCAACTGCATCAGCTCGGCCGTCATGCGGCCTTCCTTCTTGCTGCCACCGGTGAGGTGGTGCACGCCGCCCAGCGAGAGCATCTGCGAGCCGTATTCGGCCGTGGTCACGTGGCCCACGACCTCGCCGCGGTAGCGCACGTTGGCCTGCTCGGGGCCGAGGAAGCGGTCGGTGTCGATCTTCACCTTGAAGCTGCAGTAGCTGAAGATGCCTTCGGTGACGACGGTGACCATGTCCACGCCCTGGGCCTTGGAGGCCACGATGAAGGGCGCGGGCTTGTAGTCGGGGTAGGTGGTGGAGGAGCCCACGCCGGTGACGAAGACTTCGTCGGCGTGCAGCAGGTCGCCGTTCCAGTCGGAGGCGGCATCGCCGGCCTCGGCGCCGGGGCGGTCGAAGGGCACCAGCGCGGGCGCCTCGCTCTCGATCGTGCGGCGCAGCAGCACGACGGGATCGACGCGCACCAGCACGCCCTCCTTGTTGGCGTAGCGGTCGCAGGCGCCGCTGCGGCCCTCGGAGATCTGGCACAGCACCGGGCAGGCGTTGCACTCGACCTTGGCGGAGCTCATGCGCTCGTTGCGCAGCGGTGCCTTGCCGAAGGCGCTGCTGCCGGCTTCGGCCACCACGGGCATGTCCATGCCGGGGAGGCCGTCTGTCTTGGTGTGTTCTGTCATCGGGGCGATCTCGTGGGCGTTCGGTGTTGGGCGAAGTGCGAATCCGGGCTGTCGGGGTTTGCAACAAACGTGCCGTCCGCCCGCTTGTGCATCGACTTCCGTTTGTGTAGCATTCCCTACACTTTCATGTTGCATTCACTACATCAAAGGTCAATGTAGCAAACGGGCCCGATGCTTGCAATGGTGTTTTCTAGCGGCGTTCATCGGGGTTTCTCCGACCAACGACAATGGAGGGTTCGGAGCCGGCCGGCGGCTTTCGCCCCAAAGGCGTGCGCGCAGGCTCAGCCAACCTCCCCTGTTACCAACCAACTCTTGAGTTCCGTATGAGTGCATTCAGCGAAGAACGCGTCCTGAGCGTCCACCACTGGACCGATCGCCTGTTCACCTTCACCACCACGCGCGACCCGGCCCTGCGCTTCTCGAACGGTCATTTCACGATGATCGGCCTGAAGGTCAACAACAAGCCCCTGCTGCGCGCCTACAGCATCGTGAGCCCGAACTACGAGGAGCACCTCGAGTTCCTGAGCATCAAGGTGGAAGACGGCCCGCTGACCTCGAGGCTGCAGCACATCCAGGTGGGCGACACCATCATCGTGGGCCGCAAGCCCACCGGCACGCTGCTGATCGACTACACGCTGCCGGCCAAGCGCCTGTACCTGTTCGGCACCGGCACCGGCCTCGCACCGTTCATGAGCATCATCCGCGACCCGGACACCTACGAGAAGTTCGAGCAGGTCATCCTGGTGCACGGCGTGCGACAGGTCGACGAGCTGGCCTACCACGACCTCGTGACCGACCACCTGCCCAAGCACGAGTTCCTGGGCGAGATGATCGAGAAGCAGCTGCTGTACTACCCCACGGTCACCCGCGAGGAGTTCCGCAACCAGGGCCGCATCACCGACCTGATCGAGAGCAACAAGCTCACCGACGACCTGGGCCTGCCGCCGCTGAACGTCGAGGAAGACCGCGTCATGCTGTGCGGCAGCCCCGGCCTGCTGGTGGACCTGAAGCACATCCTGGAAAAGCGCGGCTTCAAGGAAGGCAACACTTCCACGCCCGGCGACTACGTGGTCGAGCGCGCCTTCGCCGAGAAGTAATGTCAATGTCGGCCCCCCGGCTTTTCACGCGCTTCGCGCGTGCAACTCCTCCCCCCGAGGGGGAGGCGCGGTCCGCCTTGGGGCGGCCCGGCGGCGACCGCCTGTAATGGAACGCAAGGCTGCCGTCACCAAGCCGCAGCGCCGCACGGGTGTGCGCGAGGCGGCCGCCCAGGCCACGCGCGACAGCATCCTGAAGGCCGCGACCAAGGTCTTCGCCAAGTACGGCTACGACGGCGGCAGCGTGGAGAAGATCTCCAAGGCCGCGAAGTCGTACGACCGGATGATCTACTACTACTTCGGCAGCAAGGAAGGCCTCTTCATCGCGGTGCTCGAAGGCATCTACCAGCGCATGGACGATGCCGAGGCCGCCATCGCGCTCGACACCTCGAGGCCGGTGGACGCGCTCACCGAGGTCATCCGCTTCGTGCTGGGCTACTACCGCAAGAACCCCGAGTTCGTCACGCTGCTGAACACCGAGAACCTGCACAAGGGCCGGCACATTTCGAAGTCGCTGCGCGCGCGCGAATACTCGTCGCGCGCGGTGGCGATCATCGCGGAGATCCTGGCGAGCGGCGCCTCGCAGGGCCTGTTCCGCAAGGACCTGGTGGCGCGCGACATCTACCTGCTGATCGCGTCCACGGGCTACTTCTACACATCCAACCGGCACACGCTCACCGCCTTCCTCGGCGAGCCGCTGGAGTCGCCCGACGCCATCGCGCACTGGGAAGACTTCGTGATCGAGACGCTGCTGCGCACCGTGCGCGCCGACGCCGACGAGCCGCAGGACGAAGAGAACAACTCCACCCCATCCCACGAGGACACATCGAAATGGCAGAAATCGCAACCGGCGGCAAGTCGGGCAAGGTCGTCATAAGGAACATCGGGCTGCTGCTCTCGGGCGACATCGACAAGCCCATCCTCGATGCCGACACCATCGTCGTGAACGACGGCCTGATCGTCGCGGTCGGCAAGGAAAAGGACTGCGACCTCGAAGGCGCCGTCACCGTCATCGACGCGAAGAAGACCTGCGTAGCCCCCGGCCTGATCGACAGCCACGTGCACCCGGTGTTCGGCGACTGGACGCCGCGCCAGGGCCAGCTCGGCTGGATCGACTCCACCATGCACGGCGGCGTGACGACGATGATTTCCGCCGGCGAGGTGCACCTGCCCGGCCGCCCCAAGGACATCCTGGGCCTGAAGGCACTGGCCATCACCGCGCAGCGCGCCTTCGACAACTTCCGCCCCGGCGGCGTGAAGGTGCTGGCGGGCGCGCCCGTCATCGAGAAGGGCATGGTCGAGAGCGACTTCAAGGAACTCGCCGAGGCCGGCGTGGGCCTGCTCGGCGAAGTGGGCCTGGGCTCGGTCAAGGCCGGCTACGAGGCCAAGGAGATGGTGGCCTGGGCGCGCAAGTACGGCATCCAGAGCACGATCCACACGGGCGGCCCCTCGATCCCGGGCTCGGGCCTGATCGACAAGGACGTGGTGCTCGAGGCCGACGCCGACGTCATCGGCCACATCAACGGCGGCCACACCTCGCTGCCCGAGGCGCACGTGTGCGAGCTGTGCGAGAAGAGCTCGCGCGCGATCGAGATCGTGCACAACGGCAACGAGAAGGTCGCCATCGCCGCCGCGAAGGCGGCGCTGGAACTCAAGTGCCCGCACCGCGTGATCCTCGGCACCGACGGCCCCGCGGGCTCGGGCGTGCAGCCGCTGGGCATCCTGCGCATGGTGGCGATGCTGTCGTCCATCGCGAACATCCCGGCCGAGCTGGTGTTCTGCTTCGCGACGGGCAACACCGCGAAGATCCGCAAGCTCAACTGCGGGCTCGTCGAGGTGGGCCGTGCCGCCGACTTCGTCTTCATGGACCGCGCGCAGCATTCGCCGGCGCCGGGGCTGCTCGAGAGCGTGCAGCTCGGCGACATCCCGGGCGTGGGCATGGTGATGATCGACGGCATCGTGCGCTGCGGCCGCAGCCGCAACACGCCGCCTGCGACCGAGATCCCGGTGGTCGTCTCGGGCGCGCACTGAGCGAACGCCCCTCGCCGCCGCCGGCTGGCTTCAGCCGCCGCGGTGCGAGCGGAAGACGAGATAGCGCGCCGACAGGAAGTTGGCGCCCATGCCCGCAACGCTGCCGATCGCCACGCCGAGCGCCGCAGCCCATCGGCCTTCCACCCAGTGCAGCGTGAGCACGTAGGCGCCGTAGTTGAGCACTGCGCCCGCGGTCATGGTCGCGAGGTAGCCCAGGTATTCGCGCCAGACGGAACGGCCGGATGCGGCGCCGGCCGCGCTCGCAGCGAAGGTGTAGCGGCGGTTGAAGGCCCAGGTGGTCGTCGCCGCCGAGAGGAAGGACACCACGCGCGCCGCGTACCAGCCCAGCAGCGGCGCCAGCAGGTAGAGCACCACCACGTCGACCACCAGCCCGATCACGCCGACCACGGCGAAGGCGAGGAACTCGCGGCCGATCTTCATCGCGGACCGCCCGCCGCGCGGGCCGCACGTTCGCGCACGCTGGGAATCGCGAGATAGCTCAGCCGCTTGGCCTCGCGCCGCCCCAGGGTGATGGCCTGCATGATGACGCCGCACACGAAGGACAGCATCGCCGCCAGCATTGCGCCGGTGGCCAGCACCGCGGTGGGGAGCCGGGGCACCAGGCCGGTGTGCACGTAGGTCATGACGACCGGCACGATCAGCACGATCGACATCAGCGCCAGCAGCGCGCCGATGATCGAGAAGAACTGCAGCGGCCGTTCGCTCACGAACAGCTTGCAGATCGTCTTGAGGATGCGCCAGCCGTCGCGGTAGGTCGAGAGCTTGCTCACCGAGCCTTCGGGCCGCGTGCTGTAGGCCGTGGCTTCCTCCGCATAGGGCATGCGCAGCTCGAGCGCGTGCACGGTGAGCTCGGTCTCCGTCTCGAAGCCCCGCGACAGCGCCGGGAACGACTTGGCATAGCGCCGCGAGAACACTCGGTAGCCCGAGAGCATGTCGGTGAGCCCGCCGCCGAAGAGCTGCGCCACCGCGCCCGTGAGCATGCGGTTGCCGAAGCGGTGGCCGGCGCGGTAGGTGTGTGCGTCCTGGCCGTCGTCCACGCGGCTGCCGACCACCATGTCGAGGTTGTCGCGCACCAGGCGCTCGATGAGGCGCGGCGCGGCGCCCGCGTCGTAGGTGGCGTCGCCGTCGGCCATCACGTAAACGTCGGCATCGACGTCGGCGAACATGCGCCGCACCACGTTGCCCTTGCCGCGCAGGGCAACGTGGGTGACCGTGGCGCCGGCCGCGCGCGCCACGCCTGCCGTGTCGTCGCTGGAGTTGTTGTCGAAGACGTGGATGTCGGCTTCGGGCAGCGCGGCGCGAAAGCCCTGCACCACCTGCTCGATGGCCAGCGCCTCGTTGTAGCAGGGGATCACCACGGCGACGCGCAGGCCGCCGCCGACATGGCCGCCGGGGCCTTGCCGGATGCTGTTGGAGATGTCTGCGGCGTCGTTCATGGTGCGGCGGGAAGGATACGGTAGACCCGGCTGCCGTCCTGCTGATATTGCACGGCGAAGTACTTGTCGAAATCGACGCGCGCGGTGAACACCGGCACCACCGTATCGGGCAGCACCACCGCGACGAAGCCCATGCCCGAGAGCTTGCGCGCGAGGTCGCCGCCCGACAGCTTGCCGAAGTCGGTATAGCGCCAGGGCCCGAGCGTGTCGCCCCAGATGGGGTTGGGGCCGTAGTAGATCGCCTCGTTCAGCGCGATCTGGTAGACGCGGCCCTTGGCGGTACGCCGCAGGTAGTCCATGACCGCATAGCCCGGCACGTGCTTGCGCAGCACGGCTTCGCGGGCCTCGGGGGTGGTCGCGATCAGCGCGACCTTGGTGGCCGTCTGGCGCACGGAAACCGCGGCCAGCACCGCCAGCAGCAGCACGATCGCCCAATCGCCCACGCGGGCGGGGGTGCGCGCAGTGACGACTGCGGGAGGCACGTCGGCCGCCGGAGCCCTGGCCCCCGCCAGGCGGCGAAAGCCCGCGACGATCCAGCCGAACACCACCTGCCAGCCGACGGCCGCGATGGCCGCCAGCAGCGGGAACGAGGCCGTCAGGTAGCGCGGATAGCGCGAGGTCACGACCCAGACGATCACCGAGTACAGGCAGAACCAGCCGGCCGCGCGCACGGCGGCGGAGCGCTTCCACAGCGGGCTGAACGGCGCGAAGAACACCGACCACAGCAGCGCGTTGGGCAGCTCGGCATGCACGCGCACGTCGGCCACCTGCTGCACATAGTCGGCCGGCGTCCATTCGGTGAAGCCGAACACGCGCGCGCCGATGGGGTTGAAGGGGTCGCCCGTCATGATGGCGTTGCGCGCGTACCAGTACACGCAGGGCAGCAGGAAGCAGGCGAACACCAGCGCCCAGGCCTTGAGGCTGCGCTCGTGGCGGAAGACGAAGGGCGCCACCAGCGGCAGGAAGATCAGCGCCTGGTACTTCGAGCCGGCCGCCAAGCCCAGGCAGAAGGCCGCGACACCGAGCCAGCGGATGCCGCCGTGCGCCGGCTTGCCGACCTCGGATTCGCGCCACCACCACAGCGCCACGCAGGCCGACAGCACGAAGAGCGCCACGCCCATGTCGATGAGCGCGTTGGAATAGTCGCCGAGCCCCAGCCAGATGGCCGCGCCGATGCATGCGGTGAGCCGGTTGGCGTGCAGCATGCCGAGGCGGTAGATCATCACCACCGACAGCGCGCCGGCCAGCCCGTTGAGGAAGTGCGGCAGCACGTCGTCGCCCAGCTGCAGCGCGCCGGCATACAGCAGGTTGTAGTTGTACGGGAACCAGGGGTAGCGCAGCCAGTCGTGGATGCCCAGCGAGCCCTGCTCCGCGACCTGCCGCGCATAGGGCAGGTGGTACATCAGCTCGTCGAAGGCGATGGGCGGCGCGAGCGGTGCGGCCAGCGCGGGCAGCACGACCAGCGCCAGCGCGATCGCCGCGACGCGCTCGACGTAGCTCCATGGCGCCGCCGGCGGGTTCGCAAGCAGCAGCGCGCGCCGCTCGCGCAGCCATGCAGGCAGCTGGAGCGCCGCGGCCACCACGCCCACGGCGACGACCGCCGCGGTCGCGCCGGTCCTGAAGGCGCCGAAGATGGCCAGCGCCTGGAAGGCGCAGATGAAGATTCCCACGCCCAGGGCCACGGCCATGGCGGCCTCGAGCCCCGCGTCGCGGCGCGGGGGCGGCGCGAGGCGGCCCAGCAGCGCGCGTCCATAGCCCCAGCAGCCCGTCACGAAAACCGCCAGGGCCGCGTAGTGCGCGGCTGCAAACATCAGCTTCTGAATAACGACTCCCGGTGCCGGACGGCCGCGCCGGCCGGCAGGTTCAAAGGTTGGGCGCGAGCAGGCGCTCGAGGTCGGCTTCGCTTTCCTTGCGCCGCGCAGCCTGGTCCTGCAACTGGTCGTATCCGATCTTGCCGACGTTGAAGTACGTCGAATCGGGGTGGCTCAGGTAGAACCCGCTCACGCTGGCGGCGGGCATCATAGCGAGGCTTTCCGTCAGGCTCATGCCAATGTCCGCGCAGTTCAGAAGGTCGAACATGGGCTTCTTCACGCTGTGGTCGGGGCAGGCCGGGTAGCCGGGCGCGGGGCGGATGCCGCGGTACTTCTCCGCGATCATGTCGTCGTTGCTCAGGCCCTCGTCGCTCGCGTAGCCCCACAGGTCGGTGCGCACGCGGTGGTGCAGCGCCTCGGCGAAGGCCTCGGCCAGCCGGTCGGCCAGGGCCTTGAGCATGATGGCGGAGTAGTCGTCGAGGTCGTCGACGAAGTACTTCTCCTTCTTCTCCACGCCCAGGCCGGCGGTGACGGCGAACATGCCGACGTAGTCCTTCACGCCGCTGCCCTTCGGTGCGACGAAGTCGGCCAGGCAGCGGCTCGGGCGCATCACGCCGTCGATCTCGTGTTTCTCGGTCTGCTGGCGCATGCCGTACCAGGTGAGCGCCACCTCGCTGCGCGACTCGTCGGTGTAGAGCTCGATGTCGTCGTCGTTCACCGTGTTGGCGGGCCAGAAGCCCACCACGCCGCTCGCGCTGAGCCAGCGGCCCTCGATGAGCCGCTTGAGCATGCGCTGGCCGTCGGCATACACGCGCACGGCCTCGGTGCCGACGATCTCGTCCTTCAGGATGGCCGGGAAGGGGCCGGCCAGGTCCCAGGTCTGGAAGAACGGGCCCCAGTCGATGTACTTCGCGAGCTCGGTCAGGTCGAAATTCCTGAACACGCGCCGGCCGATGAACTTGGGGCAAGGGGGCAGGTAGTTCGCGAAGTCGATGGGCGTCTTGTTGGCGCGCGCCTTCGCGAGCGGCCACAGGGGCACCTGCTTCTTGTTGGCGTGCTGCTCGCGCACCTTGACGTAGTCGGCGTTGATCTCCTCGATGTAGGCGGCCGCCTGGTCCGACAGCAGCGACTGCGCCACGCTCACGCTGCGCGAGGCGTCGGGTACGTAGACCACGGGGCCCTCGTAGTGGGGCGCGATCTTCACGGCCGTGTGCACGCGGCTGGTGGTGGCGCCGCCGATCAGCAGCGGGATCTTGCGGATGCGGAAGTGGTCGTCCTTCTGCATCTCGCCGGCCACGTACTGCATCTCCTCGAGGCTCGGCGTGATGAGGCCCGACAGGCCCACGATGTCCGCGCCCTCGACCTTCGCCTTCGCGAGGATCTCGTGGCACGGGACCATCACGCCCATGTTCACCACCTCGAAGTTGTTGCACTGGAGCACGACGGTGACGATGTTCTTGCCGATGTCGTGCACGTCGCCCTTCACGGTGGCGATGATGATCTTGCCCTTGGAGCGCACGTCGCGCCCTGCCGCCTCGTCCTGGCGCTTCTCCTCCTCGATGTAGGGAATGAGGTGCGCCACGGCCTGCTTCATCACGCGCGCCGACTTCACCACCTGCGGCAGGAACATCTTGCCCTGGCCGAACAGGTCGCCCACGACGTTCATGCCGTCCATCAGCGGGCCTTCGATCACGTGCAGCGGGCGGCCGCCCTTGGCGAGGATCTCGCGGTAGGCCTCTTCGGTGTCCTGCGTGATGAACTCGGTGATGCCGTGCACCAGCGCGTGCGACAGGCGCTGCGCCACCGGCACGGGCTGCTCGGGCGTGCCGCGCCATTCGAGCTTCTTGCTGTCGTCCTTGGCCGCGCCCTTGGCGCTCTCGGCGATCTCGACCAGGCGCTCGCCGGCGTCGGGGCGCCGGTTGAGCACCACGTCTTCCACGCGCTCGCGCAGCGTGGGCTCGACCTCGTCGTACACGCCCACCATGCCGGCGTTGACGATGCCCATGTCCATGCCCGCCTTGATCGCGTGGTACAGGAACACGGTGTGGATCGCCTCGCGCACCGGGTCGTTGCCGCGGAAGCTGAAGCTCACGTTCGAGACGCCGCCCGACACCTTGGCGCCCGGCAGGTTCTGCTTGATCCAGCGCGTGGCCTCGATGAAGTCGACCGCGTAGTTGTCGTGCTCCTCGATGCCGGTGGCGATGGCGAAGATGTTCGGGTCGAAGATGATGTCCTCGGGCGGGAAGCCCACCTCGTCCACCAGGATGCGGTAGGCGCGCTCGCAGATCTCGATCTTGCGCGCGTAGGTGTCGGCCTGGCCCTTCTCGTCGAAGGCCATCACCACGGCGGCGGCGCCGTAGCGCTTCACCAGCATGGCCTCGTGCTTGAACTTGTCGACGCCCTCCTTCATGGAGATGGAGTTGACGATGCCCTTGCCCTGGATGCAGCGCAGGCCCGCCTCGATGACCTCCCACTTCGAGCTGTCGACCATCACCGGCACGCGTGCGATGTCGGGCTCGCTGGCGATGAGGTTGAGGAAGCGCACCATCGCGGCCTTGCTGTCGAGCATGGCCTCGTCCATGTTCACGTCGATCACCTGCGCGCCGTTCTCGACCTGCTGGCGCGCCACGGCCAGCGCTTCTTCGAACTGGCCGTTGAGGATCATGCGCGCGAAGGCCTTGGAGCCCGTGACGTTGGTGCGCTCGCCGATGTTGACGAACAGCGTGCCTTCGCCGATGGAGACCGGCTCCAGGCCTGAGAGCTTCATGGGAGGCGGCATTGGGGAAGACATGGTTGGACTCGGAGGCAAAAGCGGTTATTCGTGCGCGGGTTGGGGGAGTCTATCGCCCTCGCCTGCGCCGCAGGTGCTGCAGGAGTAAGTCCGATTCATGAAAGGGAAAGTCCGGATCGATCCTGCCCGGTCGGTTTCGCAGAATGAAAAGTGCACGCTCGTTCGTTTTTGCGTGCCCCCAAACCGATCAACCCACAAGGGAGTTCCGATGATTCGACTGGCGAAGAGGATTGCGGCTTCGAGGACAAGGACGACGGACAGCAAGGACGGCACGGTCCGGCGGATGGCCGGCGCGCTGCTCGTGGGCGGCATGCTCGCGCTCGCGCCCCTGGCGCAGACGGCGCAGGCGGCCGGCACCAGCGCGCAGACGGCCTATCCGATCGTGCTGGTGCACGGCATGCTGGGCTTCGACACCATCGCCGGCATCGACTACTGGTACGGCATTCCGGGCGAGCTGCGCGCGCAGGGCGCGAAGGTCTTCGTCGCCGAGGTGGCGGCCACCAACAGCAGCGAGGTGCGCGGCGAGCAGCTGCTCAAGCAGGTCAAGGACGTGCTGGCGCTGACCGGCGCGAGCAAGGTCAACCTGATCGGCCATTCGCACGGCGGCCCCACGGCGCGCTACGTCTCGGGCGTGGCGCCGCAGCTGGTGGCCTCCGTCACCACGGTGGGCAGCCCGCACAAGGGCAGCAAGGTGGCCGACCTGCTGGGCAACACGCTGCCCGAAGGCAGCCTGAGCCGCGCGGTCGTGGTGAGCGCGGTGAACGCCTTCTCCAGCCTCATCGGCATCCTTTCGGGCAACAACACGCCGCAGAGCGGCCTGGGCGCCCTCGAGTCGCTCAACACCGCCGGCTCCGCGAAGTTCAACGCCAAGTTCCCCGACGGCGTGCCCACCACCGCCTGCGGCAACGGGGCCGAGCTGGTCAATGGCGTGCGCTACTTCTCCTGGTCGGGCACGCAGCCGCTGACCAACGTGTTCGACGCCTCGGACTACCCGCTGTCGCTGCTGAGCGTGGTGCACGGCGAGGCCAACGATGGCCTCGCCTCGGCCTGCAGCTCGCACCTGGGCACCTACCTCGGCAGCTACAGGCAGAACCACCTGGACGAGGTCAACCAGATGCTCGGGCTGCGCGACCTGTTCTCGGTGAGCCCGGTGACGCTGTACGTGAACCAGGCGGCGAAGCTGAAGCAGCTCGGCCTCTGAGGAGACGATGCCCCGCAAGCTCCTGTGGCCGCTCGCGACGGCGTTGGTGGTGGCTGCGGGCGCGGCGTGGTGGCTGGCCGGGGGCGAGGAGGCACCGGCTCCCGCGGTCGCATCCGCGGCCCTGCCGGCCGCGTCGTCCGCCCAGCCGGCCGTTTCCACCGCCGCGTCCGGCACGAGCCCCCACGCCCCCGATCCGCTGCTGACGCCCGCCCTGCTGCGCACCTTCGAGCAGATGCTCGACGGCAGCCAGGCCCGCGACCGGGAAGGCCTGATGGCCGAGATGCGCGCGAAGATCGACAGGTACCTGCCGCCCGAATGGCGGGTGCGCGCGCTGGGCCTGCTGGAGCGCTACATCGACTACCGCATCGCGCTCGAAGCGCTGCCCGCGGCCAGCATCGGAGACCCTGCCAGGCTGCGCCGGATCCTCGATGCGCGCGCCGGCATCCGCTCGCGCTACTTCGCACCCGAGGAGGTGGAGGGCCTGTTCGGCGCCGAGGAGAAATTCGACCGCTTCAGCGTCGAGAAGCTGGAGATCGAGCGCAACGCGAACCTCACGCCCGAGCAGAAACGCCAGGCGCTCGTCAAGACCGAGGAAACCTGGCTCACGCCCGAGCAGCGCGCCGACCGCACGGCCTCCGTCGCGCAGCTGGCCGTGGGCGAGCAGACCGCCGCGCTGGAAGCACGCGGCGCCAGCCCGCAGGAGCGCTTCGAGGAACGCTCGAAGCAGTACGGCCACGAGGCGGCGCAGCGGCTCGCCGCGCTCGACCAGCAGGAGCAGGACTGGCAGAGCCGCCTCTCGCGCTACGCGGCCGCCGACGAGGCCACACGGGCGCAGCTGCAGGCCGAGCTCTTCACGCCGCAGGAGGCGCTGCGCCTGCAGGCCGCGCTGGAGATGCGGGCGGCCGGCACAAGGAAAAAGGCGGCCGCGCCGCCTTGATTTCTGTTCCTTCCCGAACGGCGATCAGGCCGCCACCGGCACCTTCGCCGCGGCCGAAGCCGGCAGGCCGAACACGCGGTCGAAGGCCCAGTTGAAGACGAAGGTGTAGACCAGGAAGAACACCACCAGCCCCAGGTCCATCACCAGCGCCTGCCAGAGCGACACGCCCAGGCCCCAGGCGAACATCGGCACCAGGAAGGCGATCAGGCCGCCCTCGAAGCCGATGGCGTGCGCGATCCGGCGGCGCAGGCTGCGTCCGCGCACGGCCTGGCGCGACTCCCAGCGCTCGAAGAGCGAGTTGAAGACCAGGTTCCAGATCACCGCGATGACCGACGCTGCCACCGCCAGGACGCCCGAATGGCCCAGGCCGGCGTCCGTCATCAGGGCCAGCCCGGCGCTGGCGGCCACGATGGCGATCCCTTCATAGAGGGTGATGTAGACGATGCGGCGCTGGATCCCTTGCATGACTTTCTCTCTGTGTTCGTTGATGCGATGACCGGACTTTATTTGTCATCTGCTGATATAAAAAGTTAACTTATTTCAGTTTTACTGATAGATCGGGCGCCATGGCTTTTTCCAGCGACAACGTCGAAGTCTTCCTGGCCGTGATCGACCACGGCTCCTTCTCGGCCGCCGCGCGGGCGCTGCGCCGGGTGCCGTCGGCGGTGAGCATGGCCATCGCCAACCTCGAGGCCGAGCTCGACCTGCAGCTCTTCGACCGCAGCGGCCGCGAGCCCCAGCCCACGGCCGCTGCGCGCTCGCTGGAGCCGCAGGCGCGGCTGCTGGCGTCGCAGCTCAAGCAGCTGCAGGTGCAGGCGCTCGCCCTCACCCAGGGACTGGAAGACCGGCTCACCCTGGCCATCGCGCCCGAGCTGCTGGCCGCCCCGTGGACGGGCCCGCTGTCGGAGCTGGCGCGGGAGCATCCGCTGCTGCAGGTCGAGGTGCTTGCCGCGCCGCAGGCCGACGCGCTGGCGCTGCTGCACAGCGGCCGCGCGCAGCTCGCGCTGGTGTTCGAACGGCCCAGCCTCGACGGGCGCGAGGGCTTCCAGGAAGTGGGCAGCGAACTCATGGTGGCGGTGATGGCGCCCGACCACCCGGTGCTCGCAGCCAACGGCGGCCGGCTGCGCGAGGACCACCTGACCAACACCCGCCAGATCGTCGTGGCCGGGCGCGACCTCGCCACCAGCGACCCGCGATTCGTCTTCGCGCGCCACGTCTGGCGCTCAGACAACGCGTTGGCCGCGCTGAGCCTGATCACCGCCGGACTGGGCTGGGGCTGGCTGCCGCGCAACTTCGCGCGGCCGCACGTGGCGGCGGGTGCGCTGGTCGAGATTCCCTTCGAGAACCTCAGCAATGGACTCGACCTGTGGGTGGACGTGGTGTGGTCACGTGAGCGCCCACTCGGCCTGGGAGCCCAGCATTTCGTGAATCTGATCGCCAAGGGACGGGCCGCGGCGGGCGAGTGCAGCCCCAAGGTCAGCGGCGAAACTGCCGGCCCGACGAGCTAGACGACTGGTCTAATAGACGCTAGAGTGCGGCCCATGAACGCCGCCGCTCCCACCACCGACGTCCGCCAGCACATCCTCGACGTAGCCCATCCGCTGCTGCTGCGAAAGGGCTTCACCGGCGTCGGGCTGGCCGAAGTGCTGGCCGCGGCGAAGGTGCCGAAGGGCTCGTTCTATCACTACTTCGGCTCCAAGGAAGTGTTCGGCGAGGCGGTGCTCGAGGCCTACTTCGGCGAGTACCTCGGGCGCACCGACGCCCTGCTGACCGAGGGTTCCGGCACCGCCGCCCAGCGCCTGATCGCCTATTTCGACGACTGGCTCGACTCCCAGACCGGCGAGGAAGCGCAGAGCCGCTGCCTCGTCGTGAAGCTCGGCGCCGAGGTCTGCGACCTGTCCGAGAGCATGCGCGCGGCGCTGGCGCGCGGCACCCGCGGCATCACCGAACGGCTCGCCAGCTGCATCGAGGCCGGCCAGGCCGACGGCTCGATCAAGGCGATGCCGCAGGGACAGGACGCCCAGGGGGTCGCCGTCGCGCTCTACCAGCGCTGGCTCGGCGCCAGCCTGCTGGCCAAGATCACGCGCGACCGCTCGTCCCTGGACGCGGCGATGCGCGACACCCGGCAGCAGCTGGGCCTGTCTTCGGACCACTGAAGGAAATCACCAGGCGGGAGGCAAACGCGCTCCCGCTTTTTTTCGGCCATCCACTAGACGACTGGTCTATTAACCAAGGAGCCACGCTACATGTCCCAGCCCGCCACTGTCGACACCGTCAACCGCCGCATCGTCCTCGCCGCCCGGCCGCGCGGCCTTCCCACGCCGGAGAACTTCCGCCTCGAGAAAGCCGCCGTTCCCGTGCCCGGCGAGGGCCAGGTGCTGCTGCGCACGCTGCACCTGTCGCTCGATCCATACATGCGCCAGCTGATGGACGAGGTGCCGCCGCTCTACGCGCCCGCCTCGGTGCAGGTGGGCGAGCCGATGCCGGGCGGCACGGTCAACCGCGTCGTCGAGTCCCGGAATCCGCGCCTGCTGCCCGGGGATCTCGTGCTCGGCAACGCCGGCTGGCAGGACTACGCGCTGTCCGACGGCCAGGACCTGATGCCGCTCGGCGACATGGCCCAGCCCTCGCTCGCGCTGGGCGGGCTCGGCATGCCGGCCTTCACCGCCCACGTCGGCCTGCTCGACATCGGCCAGCCCAAGGCCGGCGAGACGGTGGTGGTGGCCGCCGCGACCGGCGCGGTCGGCTCGGTGGTCGGGCAGATCGCCAGGTTGAAGGGCGCGCGCGTGGTCGGCATCGCCGGCGGTGCTCAGAAATGCCGCCACGCGGTCGAGGTGCTGGGCTTCGACGCCTGCATCGACCGCCACGATCCGGAGTTCGCAGCGCGCCTCGCGGCCGCCTGCCCCCAGGGCATCGACGTGTACTTCGAGAACGTCGGCGGCGCGGTGTTCGACGCGGTGCTGCCGCTGCTCAACATCGGCGCGCGCGTGCCGGTGTGCGGGCACATCGCCGACTACAACAGCGAGGCGCTGCCCCCGGGGCCCAACCGGCTGCCGCTGCTGACGGCGGCGCTGCTGCAGAAGCGCATCCGCATGCAGGGCTTCGTCATCCTCGACCACTACGGCGAGCGCTTCGATGCGTTTCGGCGCGAGATGGACGGATGGGTGGAGGCCGGGAAGATCACGCTGCGCGAGGACCGCATCGACGGCCTGGAGAACGCGCCGGCCGCATTCATCGGCCTGCTCCAGGGCCGCAACGTCGGCAAGCGCGTGGTGCGCGTCGCCGGAGATTGAGACGGACGGGCGGTGCCGTCAGTGCCGGTGCCCGCCGCCGTGGCCGCCGCCGCGGCCTTCTCCATGTCCACCATGGCCGCCCCCGCGATGCCCTCCCCCGCCGGGATGCGGATGCGGCATGCCCGGCGGCGGCCCCGGGCGGAACCCCGGCTGCGGGCGCGGCGGCCTGACGCCGGGATCGATCGGCGGACGAACGCCGGGCGGATGCGGCGGCCGGAACCCGGGACCGGGCGGCGGGCGGAACCCCGGACCGGGAGGGCGGAAACCGTGCCCCGGCTGCCACGGATGCGGCTGCCATCCCGGACGCACCGGCGGCGGCGGACGCCAGCCCGCCACGGGCGGCGGGGGCGGCCGGTTGCCCCACCAGCGCCGGTCGCCGTACCACGGCCGGTCGCGGTAGTAGTCGGCCCAGTAGCTGCCGATCGCGAAGCCGATGATCGGCACGCCGATCAGCGCGCCGTACGTGGCCAGCGGCACGCGCTGCTCCTGGTAGGCGTAGTCGATGCTGCGCGCCCAGACCCAGCCGCGCCCGCCGTCGGGCAGCACCACGTCGCACCAGCCGTAGCCGCTCGTGCAGCCGACCACCTCGAGCGGCTGCCCCGGCCCGAGCCGCGCCACCAGCGGATAGTCGCCCGAGGGACCCGCGCGCAGGTTGACCCCGCCGCGCGTGAAAGCCTGCTGCGCCTGCGCCGCGAGCGGAAGCGCCAGGGCCAGCGCGCCCACGGCAGCCCAGCGATGTGCGAGTGAGTTCATCGCCCCAGCCTAGGCCGGGGGCTCCAGCCCGTCAATCAGCGCACACCTGATTCCAGAAACACCGAGGAACCGGCTCCGCCGGCCCGCAGACGTCCCCCCCCGGAAGAAGGCCGCGCAGCGCCATGAGGTGCACGAAGCCTGGAGGAGAGCCAGAAGGAGAGCCAGAAACACCGCGGAACCGGCTTCGCCGGGCCGCAGGTGTTGCCCCCGGAAGGGGGTTGGCGCAGCGACACGAAGTGCGCGAAGCCTGGGGGAGAACCAGCTACGCCGCTTCCTTGTAGAAACCAGCCGCGCTGCTGCCCAGCACCCGCCCGGCCATCGGCTCGACCGCCTTGCCGATCGCCGCGATGTGGTCGGGCGTGGTGCCGCAGCAGCCGCCCACGATGTTCACCAGCCCTTCCGATGCGAACTCGTGCAGCAGGCGCGAGGTGACCTCGGGCGTCTCGTCGAAGCCGGTGTCGCTCATCGGGTTGGGCAGGCCGGCGTTCGGATAGCAACTGATGAAGGTGTCGCCGGCCACGCGCGCCAGTTCCTGGATGTAGGGGCGCATCAGCGCCGCGCCCAGTGCGCAGTTCAGGCCGATGGCCAGCGGCTGTGCGTGGCGCACGCTGTGCCAGAACGCGGTGACGGTCTGGCCACTGAGGATGCGCCCCGACGCGTCGGTCACCGTGCCGCTGATGATGAGCGGCAGGCGCTGGCCGCTGTCGTGGAAGTACTCGTCGACCGCGAACAGCGCGGCCTTGGCATTGAGCGTGTCGAAGATGGTCTCGACCAGGATCACGTCGGCACCGCCTTCGACCAGCGCCGCGGTCTGCTCGTAGTAGGCCGCGCGCAGCTCCTCGAAGTTGACGTTGCGCGCGCCCGGGTCGTTCACATCGGGGCTGATGCTCGCCGTCTTGGGCGTCGGGCCGAGGGCGCCGGCCACGAAGCGCGGCTTGTCGGGCGTGCTGAACTTGTCGCAGGCCGCGCGCGCGAGCCTGGCGGATTCGAGGTTCATCTCGCGCGCGAGATGCGCCATCTTGTAGTCCTCCTGCGCGATGGTGGTCGCGCCGAAGGTGTTGGTCTCGATGAGGTCGGCGCCGGCCGCGAGGTAGCCCTCGTGGATGTCGCGGATCACGTCGGGCCGCGTGAGCGACAGCAGTTCGTTGTTGCCCTTCACGTCGCGCTCGAAGTCCTTGAAGCGCTCGCCCCGGTACTGCTCCTCGGTGAGCTTGAAGCGCTGGATCATCGTGCCCATGGCGCCGTCGAGGATGGCGATGCGCTTGGCGAGGATGCCGGGCAGGGCCTGGCCGCGGGTGTAGACGAGGGGCTTCATAACCTCATATTCTCGCTCGCCCCCAGGCTACGCGCACTTCGTGTCGCTTCTCCTCCCCCCTACCGGGGGCAACGCCAGTCGCCCGGCAAAGCCGGTTCGACGGCGTTCCACCTGAACACCCAAGGCCGTTGACGTCAACGGCCTTCGACGAAGGCCAGCACCGCCTCGATCATCCGCCGCACGTGCGGCTGCACGCCCGCCGCCACCTCGGGCAGGTAGTCGAAGGGCAGCTTCTCCTGCATGTAGCTCGACTGCGTCATCTCCAGCTGCACCGCGTGCACGTTCTGCGCGGGGTTGCCGTAGTTGCGCGTGATGTAGCCGCCGGTGAAGCGGCCGTTGAGCACGCCCGTGTAGCCGGTGGCGCTCTCGGCGATGCCCAGCAGCGTCTGCGCCAGCGCCGGGTCGCAGCTGATGCCCTTGCCGGTGCCCAGGTTCAGGTCGGGCAGCTTGCCGTCGAAGAAGCGCGGCAGCACCGAGCGGATCGAGTGCGCGTCCCACAGCGCGGCCACGCCGTGCTGCGCACGGATGCGGGCGAGTTCCTCGGCCAGCCTGGCGTGGTAGGGCTGCCAGATGGCGTCGCGGCGCTCGGCGATCTCGGCCTCGCCCGGCACGTCGGCAGGGTTCGCGTACAGCGGCGTGTCGTCGAAGGTGTCGACCGGGCACAGGCCCGTCACGCTCTGGCCGGGGTAGAGGCTCGCGCCGTCCGGCGGACGGTTCAGGTCGATCACGTAGCGCGAGTGCGTCGCCACCAGCACCGAGGCGCCCAGCTCGTCGGCGAAGTCGTAGAGGCGCTCGAGGTGCCAGTCGGTGTCGGGCACCTGGCGCGCCTCGTCGGTCAGGCGCGCGGCCAGCGCGGGCGGCACGTGCGTGCCGACGTGCGGCATCGAGATCAGCAGCGGGCGGGTGCCCTGGCGGAAGCGGAAAGGCGGTTCGGCGGTTGTGAAGGCCATGGTGGGGTCGATCAATCCTGGAGTAGTTGGGTGCGCGCGGCCACGAAGGCGGCGGCGGCTTCGTCGTGCAGCGCGTGGCGTCCGGCCGAGACGCGCGGGCGGCCTGCCACCCAGACGCTGTCGATGGCCGAGGTGCGGTGGCTCGCGAAGACGTGGGCGGAAAGCATATCGGGCGCGGACAGTCCCTGCAGCGCGATGTGCGAGGCATCGAGCACCGCGAAGTCGGCCTGCTGCCCTGCCGCAAGCCCGCCCGTGGCGCGGCCCGAGGCCCTCGCGCCGCCCTGCACCGCCTCCAGCGTGAGCGCGGTGGCCACATGCGGCTGCGCCGCGCTGGCGCCGACGTTGCGCTGGCGTCTGGCCAGGCGTTGGCTGTATTCGAGCATCAGCAGTTCCTCTGCCGCGTTGACGCTGGCGTGGCTGTCGGAGCCCACGCCCCAGGCGCCGCCGTGGCTGCGCCACTTGGCGAAGTCGAAGATGCCGTCGCCCAGGTTCGCCTCGGTGGTCGGGCACAGGCCCGCGACCGCGCCGCTGCGGGCCGCGTATTCGTACTCGGCGTCGTTCATGTGCGTGGCATGCACGAGGCACCAGCGCTCGTCCACCGGCGCGTGGTCGAGCAGCCATTCGACGGGGCGCAGGCCGCTCCAGGCCACGCAGTCGTCCACTTCCTTGGTCTGCTCGGCGATGTGGATGTGGATGGGCGCGGTGCGGTCGATGGCCTCGAGCCCCGCGACGGCCTCGCGCAAACCTTCCGGCGGAACGGCGCGCAGCGAGTGCGGCGCGAGGCCCAGTCGCGCGCCCTGCGCGTCGCACTGCGGCTTGAGCGCTTCGAGCAGGCGCAGCATCGATTCGGTGGAGCGCACGAAACGGCGCTGCCCCTCGGTGGGCGGCTGCTCGCCGAAGCCGCCGGTCTGGTAGAGCACCGGCAGCAGCGTGAAGCCGATGCCCGCCTTCTTCGCCGCGCGCAGCAGCGCCAGGCTCAGCGTGGCGTCGTCGGCGTACGGGCGGCCGTCCACGTCGTGGTGCACGTACTGGAACTCGCACACGCCGGTGTAGCCGGCTTCGAGCATCTCGGCATAGAGCCAGGTCGCGATGGCTTCCATGTGCTGCGGGCCCAGGCGCGCGGCGAAGCGGTACATCAGCGTGCGCCAGCTCCAGAAGCTGTCGTGCTGCTCGGCGCGGTGTTCGGTGAGGCCCGCGAAGGCGCGCTGGAAGGCGTGCGAATGCAGGTTGGGCATGCCGGGGATCACGGGGCCGGTGGCGGCCTGCGTGTCGACGGGGCGCTGCGCGCCGGGCTGCACCTGCGTGAGCCGGCCCGCGTCGTCCCACGCCAGCAGGACGTCTTTGGCCCAGCCCTCGGGCAGCAGCGCATCGGCCGCGAAAAGAGTTTGTGTCATGCGTTGCCTCCAATGGCGATGCGCCCCTGCCGCACCACGGTGCGCACGGGCTGCTGTCCGAACCAGTAGGCGAGCTCGGCCGCTTCGCGCACGTTCCACAGCACGAAGTTGGCGGGCATGCCGGGGGCGATGGCGCCGTGCATGTCCTGCAGGCCCAGCGCGCGCGCGGCGTGCACGGTGACGCCGTCGAGCGCCTCGGGCACCGTGAGGCGGAACAGCGTGCAGGCCATGTTCACCATCAGCAGCAGGCTCAGCGCGGGCGAGGTGCCGGGGTTGTGGTCGGTGGACACCGCCATCGGCACGCCCGCGGCGCGCAGCGCGGCGATGGGCGGCAGGTGGGTGTCGCGCAGCGTGTAGTAGGCGCCCGGCAGCAGCACGGCCACGGTGCCCGAGCGGCGCATCGCCTCGATGCCCTCGGCCGACAGGTGCTCGATGTGGTCGCACGACAGCGCGCCGTAGCGCGCGGCCAGAGCGGCGCCGCCCATGTCCGAGAGCTGCTCGGCATGCAGCTTCACCGGCAGGCCCAGCGCCTTCGCGGCCTTGAAGACCTGCTCGGTCTCGGCCAGCGAGAAGGCGATGCGTTCGCAGAACACGTCCACCGCGTCGACCAGCCCTTCGGCCGCGAGCGCGGGCAGCATCTCGTTGCAGACGAGGTCGATGTAGTCGCCACTTCCATTGGCTCGACCCGCGTACTCCGGCGGCAGCGCATGCGCGCCGAGGAAGGTGGTGCGCACCGTCACGCCATAGGCCTCGCCCAGGCGCCGCGCCACGCGCAGCTGCTTGCGCTCGTGCTCCAGGGAGAGGCCGTAGCCCGACTTGATCTCGATGGCGCATACGCCGTCGGCCAGCAGCTGCTCGAGCCGCGGTGCGGCCTGCGCGAAAAGCGTGTCTTCATCGGCCTCGCGCGTGGCGCGCACCGACGAGACGATGCCGCCGCCGGCCTTCGCCACTTCCTCGTACGTGGCGCCTGCCAGGCGCATCGCGAACTCGTTGGCGCGCTGGCCCCCATAGACCAGGTGCGTGTGACAGTCGACCAGCCCCGGAGTGACGAGTGCGCCGCCGCCGTCGTGCGGCTTCAGTCCGGCGAATTCAGCCGGCAGCGCGCTTCGGGCGCCGACCCAGCGGATCGCGCCCTGCGCCACCACGATGGCGCCTTCCACGTTCGCATCGGTGGCGAGGCGGATGCCGCTCCAGAGGCCGTCGGCGGAGGGAAATTCGTTGATGACGGGTTTCATCGTCGTTCCTGTTGTTGCGCCTGCAGGTTACGCCGGCAGGATGCGCACCGCGAGCAGCCGCGCGTCGGCGCCTTCGGGCGTCGCATGCCAGGCCCGTGTCGCATCGGACCACTGCAGGCCCTCGCCTTCGCTGCAGGCTTCATCGTCGAGCCGCCATGCGCCGCGCAGCGCCAGCAGCACGCCATGCGGCGCGGCCTCGATGGCCGTGGCGCGGTCCAGCACGCGCACGTCGGCGCGCCACTGGCCGCGCCGCGTCATCACGTTGAAGTCGTTGGAGGCGCCGCCGAGCAGCGTGCAGTCGATCGGCTCGTCGCCGCTGAAGGCGAAGGGCTGCAACGGAACGTCGAGCCGGTGCTCGATGCGCCCGTCGTGCGTGAAGAGCCGAACGCCGTCGCCTTCGAGCAGCGTGATGCTGCGGTCCACGCCCGCGAACACCGAGAACGGCCCCGCCGCCGCGATGGTGGCGATGCTCACGCGCCAGCCGAAGCTGTCGAGCCCTGCGCCCTGCGGCCAGCTGGCGACTTCCTGCGTGGTGCCACCGCCGTTCTTCCATGGCGTGGCGGGCAGCGAGGCGCGCGAGAACCGGAACACGCTGCTCATGAGCGCCCCTCTTGCTCCTTGCCCCTCTGGGGGAAGGTTGGGATGGGGGCAGTGCCCAACGAGCGCTGTGATTGGCTAGAGGCCGTCGTGCCCCCACCCCTGCCCTCCCGCAGCGGGGGAGGGAGAAAGACAAATTCCATCGCGCCGCTCATCGCACCATCCCGCCCTGGCGCAGGCGCTGCTCGAAGTGCCTCAGCACCAGCGTCATCGTCCCGGTGAGCACGAAGTACACGACCGCGATGGCCAAGTACACCTCCAGCGAGCGATACGACACGCTGATGATCTTCTGCCCCTCGTGCATCACGTCGTGAATCGTCAGCAGCGACACCAGCGCCGAGTTCTTGATCAACGCGATGAACTCGTTGCCCAGCGGCGGGATCATGCGCACCACCGCCTGCGGCAGCACGATGTGGCGCATCGCGAGGCCGGGCGTCATGCCCAGCGATTGAGCAGCCATGGTCTGGCCCTTGTCGATCGACTGGATCGCGCCGCGCACGATCTCCGACACGTAGGCGCCCGAATACACGCCGAGCCCCAGCACGCCGCACACGAAGGCCGGCAGCAGGATGCCGAAGTGCGGCAGGCCGAAGAACAGGATGAACAGCTGCACCAGCAGCGGCGTGCCACGAATCGCCGCCACGTAGGCCGTGCATGCGCCGTAGAGCCAGCGCCGCTTCGGGTTCAGCCGGCCGATGCCGACCAGCAGGCCCAGCACGCAGCCCAGTGCGAGCGCGCAGGCGGTGATCTCCACCGTGACCAGCGCGCCGCGCAGCAGGTCGGGCCAGCCCTGCCAGACTGGCGAGAAATCGAGATCCATGGCGGGCTTACTTGGCAGCCGTGCTGAACCACTTCTTCACGATCTGGTCGTAGGTGCCGTCGGCCTTCAGCTTCTCGATCGCGCCGTTCACCGCCTTGGTCAGCTCGGGCGTGTCCTTGCGGATGGCCATGCCGTATTCCTCGGTGGTGATCTGCTCGGGCAGCACCTTCAGGCCGCCGCGCGTGCGCACGTACTGGTAGGCGGCGGGCTTGCCGGTCACGGCGGCGTCGGCGCGGCCGATGTCGACGAGGTTGAACATCTCCTGGTTCTTCTCGACTTCCATCAGTTGCACCTGAGGGAATTTCTCCTTGGTGTAGCTCACCGACTTGGTGCCCACCTGCACGCTGACCTTCTTGCCGTTGATGTCGGCCGGCGTCTTGATCGCCGTGTTGCCGTCCTTCACCATCACGACGAGGCCGCCCGCGTAGTAGGGCACGGTGAAATCGACCACCTTCCTGCGCTCGTCGGTGATGTAGATGGCCGAGACGGCCATGTCGAAGCGCTTCGAGATGAGCCCCGGCACGAGGCCCTTGAAGTCGATGTCGATCCACTCGACCTTGCGGCCCAGCGTCTTGCCGATGGCCTCGACCAGTTCCACGTCGAAGCCGGTGCGCTTGCCGTTCTCCACGAACTCCATGGGCGGGAAGGTGGCGTCGGTGGCCACGCGCAGCGGCTCGCCCTGTGCGTGCGCGGCGCCCGCGAAACCGAGGATGGCAAGGCCGGAAAGAGCGGCGGCGACGATGGTGCGGCGGGTGTTCATGGCAGGGGACTTTCGTGGTGGGAATGAAGGAAGAAGAAAGAAAAAGGCAACGCGGCTACTGCAGCGCCCGCGAGATGCGCGCCGCCGTGACGACGGTCATGTGCAGCAATGCAGCTTCCATGCCCTCGACGCGCGTGAGCGGCGCCATCAGCGTGATCGCGCCGCGCAGGCGCCGGCCCGAAGAGAGCACCGGCGCGCTCGCACCCCACACGCCGGCGTCGACCTCGCCGTGGGTCACGGCATGGCCGGCCTCGCGGATGGCGTCGAGTTCGGCGGCGCGCTCGGCGCGGCGCTCGGCGCTTTCGCCGAGGCCGTCGAGCAGGGCGTCGCGCTGGTCGACCGGCATGTGGGCCAGCAGGCACTTGGCGCTGGCGCCGTCGCGGGCAGGTACGCTGCGGCCGCGGTCGAAGGAGCAGCGCAGCGACTGTTCGCTGTCGATCATCTCCAGGCACACGACGCGGTCGTTCACCGCCGTGACCAGCGCCACGCTCTCGTGGCTTTGCTGCGCCAGCAGGCGCATGTCGGCGCGCGCGGCGATCACGAGGTCGGAGTTGCCGTCGAAGCCGGTGGCCAGCTGCACGCTGACCGGGCCCGGCGAGTAGCGGCCGTCGGACTCCATCACGAAGCCCCAGCGGCGCAGCGTGGCGATCTGCCGGTACAGCGTGCTCTGCGACAGGCCGGTGGCCCGCACCAGCTCGGCCGCCGTCATCGCCGCCTTGCTCTGCGCCAGCACCGACAGCACCAAGAGCGCGCGGTCGTTGGCGGGGGCGTCGGTCGGGGGCGTCATGCGATCGGTCGGAGGAATGGAACCGGCGTGCAGTATCTTGCCCGCCGTTCCCACTTCCAAGCCCATATTCCCAGAGAGTGGGAATGGGCCTGCTTTTTCTTTCTACCTTCGGCTTAAGGTCGCGCCCTTCTTCATGGCGGCGCCCGCCCTCACTTCACCATCGGCAGCTTCAGGCCCTGCTTCTTCGCGGTGGCCACGGCGATGTCGTAGCCCGCGTCGGCATGGCGCATCACGCCGGTGGCGGGGTCGTTGAAGAGCACGCGCTCGATGCGTTTTGCAGCGGCGTCGGTGCCGTCGCAAACGATCACCACGCCCGAGTGCTGCGAGTAGCCCATGCCCACGCCGCCGCCGTGGTGCAGGCTGACCCAGGTGGCGCCGCCTGCCGTGTTGAGCAGCGCGTTGAGCAGCGGCCAGTCGCTCACCGCGTCGGTGCCGTCCTTCATCGCCTCGGTCTCGCGGTTGGGGCTGGCGACCGAGCCGGTGTCGAGGTGGTCGCGGCCGATGACGATGGGCGCCTTCAGCTCGCCCTTGCGCACCATCTCGTTGAAGGCCAGGCCCGCGATGTGGCGTTCTCCCAGGCCCAGCCAGCAGATGCGCGCCGGCAGGCCCTGGAAGGCGATGCGTTCGCGCGCCATGTCCAGCCAGCGGTGCGTGTGCTTGTTCTCGGGGAACAGCTCCTTGATCTTGGCGTCGGTCTTGTAGATGTCCTCCGGGTCGCCCGACAGCGCCACCCAGCGGAACGGGCCCTTGCCCTCGCAGAAGAGCGGACGGATGTAGGCCGGCACGAAGCCGGGGAAGTCGAAGGCGTTCTTCACGCCCTCGTCGAAGGCCACCTGGCGGATGTTGTTGCCGTAGTCGACAGTGGGGATGCCCATGGCCTGGAAGTCGAGCATGGCCTGCACGTGCACGGCGCATGACTTCGCGGCGGCCTTCTTCAGCGCATCGTGCTGCGAGGCGTCCTTCATGGCTGCCTGCCACTGCGGCACGCTCCAGCCGGCGGGCAGGTAGCCGTTGATGAGGTCGTGCGCGGAGGTCTGGTCGGTCACGAGATCGGGCTTCAGGCCGCCGGCCTTCGCGCGCTTCACCAGCTCGGGAAGGACCTCGGCCGCGTTGCCCAGCAGCGCGATCGACACGGCTTCCTTCGCGTCGCAGTGCTGCTTGATGAGCTCGAAGGCGTGGTCGATGTCGCGCGCCTGCTTGTCGACGTAGCGGGTGCGCAGGCGGAAGTCGATGCTCGACTGCTGGCACTCGATGTTCAGCGACACCGCGCCGGCCAGCGTGGCCGCCAGCGGCTGCGCGCCGCCCATGCCGCCCAGGCCGGCCGTGAGGATCCACTTGCCCGCGAGGCTGTTGTTGTAGTGCTGGCGGCCGGCCTCGACGAAGGTCTCGAAGGTGCCTTGCACGATGCCTTGGCTGCCGATGTAGATCCAGCTGCCGGCGGTCATCTGGCCGTACATGAAGAGGCCTTTGCGGTCGAGCTCGTTGAAGTGCTCCCAGTTGGCCCACTTCGGCACGAGGTTGGAGTTGGCCAGCAGCACGCGCGGCGCGTTCTCGTGCGTCTTGAAGACGCCCACCGGCTTGCCCGATTGAATCAGCAGCGTCTCGTCGTCGTTCAGTTCCTTCAGCGAAGCGAGGATCTGGTCGAAGCAGGCCCAGTCGCGCGCGGCGCGGCCGATGCCGCCGTACACCACCAGGTCCTGCGGGCGCTCGGCCACCTCGGCGTCGAGGTTGTTCTGCAGCATGCGGAAGGGGGCCTCGGTGAGCCAGCTCTTGCAGTTGAGCTCGCTGCCGCGCGGGGCGCGGATCACGCGCGTGGGATCGTGGCGCGGGTCGGTGGCGGTGTTCAGGGCGAATTTGTCGGGAGCGTTCATGGCGGGTTCTCCTAATCGGGGTGTGTTTTACGAGTGGCTGGGCAGGATGTCGAGCAGCGCGGCCGGCAGATCGGCCTTCAGCGCCCACTGGCGCATGGCTTCGATGTCGGGGGCGAGGTAGCGGTCGGTTTCGAGGAAGGCGACCTGCTGGCGGATGGCGGCGAATTCGGCTTCGACCAGCGGCGAGCTCCTGAGCTTGCGTTTGAGTTCAATGCCCTGGGCGGCGGCCATCGCTTCGATGCCCACCACCACGGCCGTGTTGTTGACCATGTCGGCCAGGCGGCGACCTGCGAAGGTGGCCATCGACACATGGTCTTCCTGGTTGGCCGAGGTCGGCAGGCTGTCGACGCTGGCGGGGTGCGCGAGCGACTTGTTCTCCGAGGCGAGCGCCGCGGCCGTGACCTGCGCGATCATGAAGCCCGAGTTGAGGCCGCCGTCGCGCACGAGGAAGGGCGGCAGGCCCGACAGGCCGCTGTCGAGCAGCAGCGCGAGGCGGCGCTCGGAGATCGCGCCGACTTCGCTCACGGCCAGCGCCACGATGTCGGCCGCGAAGGCGACGGGCTCGGCGTGGAAATTGCCGCCCGAGATGACCTCGCCGGTGTCGGTGAAGACCAGCGGGTTGTCGGATGCGGCATTGGCCTCGATGACCAGCACGCGCGCGGCGTGCGCGAGGTTGTCGAGGCAGGCGCCCATCACCTGCGGGATGCAGCGCACGGAATACGGGTCCTGCACGCGGCCGCAGTCGGCGTGCGAGGGGACGATCTCGCTGCCTTCGAGCAGCGTGCGCACCGCGCCCGCCACCGCGATCTGGCCCGGTTGGCCGCGCGCGGCGTGGATGCGCGCGTCGAAGGGCTTGATGGAGCCCTGGATGGCTTCGAGCGACAGCGCCCCCGACATCAGCGCCGAGGCGAACACGTCTTCCGCACCGAAGAGGCCCGCCAGCGCGAGCGCGGTCGACACCTGCGTGCCGTTGAGCAGCGCAAGGCCTTCCTTGGGGCCGAGCACGAAGGGCTCGAGGCCGATGTGCTTCATCGCCTCGGCGCCGCTGACCACGCGGCCGTCGGGCAGCGTCGCCTCGCCTTCGCCGATGAGCACGCAGGCGAGGTGGGCCAATGGCGCGAGGTCGCCCGAGGCGCCGACCGATCCCTTGGCGGGGATGCGCGGCATCACGCCCGCGTTGAACAGTGCCAGCAGCGCATCGGCCAGTGCCGGCCGCACGCCGGAGTGGCCGCGCGCCAGGCTCACGGCCTTGGTCGCGAGGACCATGCGCACCACCGGCGCGGCCAGCGGCTCGCCCGTGCCCACGCTGTGCGAGAGCACCAGGTTGCGCTGCAGCTCGGCGAGGTGGTCGTTGCCGATGCGCGTGCTCGCGAGCTTGCCGAAGCCGGTGTTGATGCCGTAGACGACCTGGTCGTTCTCGACGATGTGGCGCACGGCGGCCTCGGCGCGCTGCATGCCTTCGCGCACCGATGCGTCAAGCGCGAGCTTCACGCCGCCGGCCTGGATGCGGCGCAGCGTCGCGAGGTCGACCTGGCCGGGCACGAGGATCAGGGTGGCGTCTGGATGGGCGGTGTGTTTGCTTGGCATGTGAACCTGTCTATACAAGTAGTTGCGAGTGAAAGCTGAGTCGATGGCGACGACAAAAAAAGACCTACGGCCCTTCGCGGAACACCGCGGAACCGGCTTTGCCGGGCCGCACGTGTTCCCCCCGGCGAGGGGGTCGGCAAAGCGACGTGAAGTGCGCGAAGACTGGGAGAGAGTTCATTGCGTCAGCCGAAGCTGGGGTTGCCGTCGGCCTTGAAACGGCTGCCCAGGCTGTAGCGCGAACCGGGGTGCAGACAGCGCACCCACGTCACGGGAACGTTGCGCGACCAGGTGCGGCGCGTGAGCAGCAGGCAGGGGTCGGTGGGCGTCATCGCGAGGCGCTCGGCCTGCTCTGCGTTGGGCAGCACGGCGTCGACCACGTGCTCGATCTGGTCGAACGGCACGTTGCGCACCAGGTACTCGCTGGGCGGCATCGCGGTGAAGTCCTGCTCGAGGTAGTCGGGCACCACCTGCGGGTTGACGTAGCGCTCCTCCAGCTGCACCGGCGTGCCGTTCTCCAGGTGCAGGCACACGCTGTGGAACACCGAGTCGCCGGCGCGCTTGTCGAGCCACGCGGCCACGTCGGTCGAGGCGGCCAGGCGCTCGACCGCGATCATCTCGCAGCGGTAGTCGTGCCCGCGCTGGCGGATCTCGCTGGCGATGTTGGCGATCTGCAGCAGCGTGGACTGCGGCTTGTTCTCCGCCACGAAGCTGCCGACGCCGGCCACGCGCACGATGCGCCCCTGCTCCACCAGCTCGCGCAGCGCGCGGTTCACCGTCATGCGCGCCATGCCGAACTGCGCGACCAGCTCGTGCTCCGACGGCAGGCGGTGGCCGGGCGGCCACGTCCCGTCCTGGATCTTGCGGGAGATGTGATCCATGACTTGCGCGTAGAGCGCGAGGGTCGGCAGGTCGCGTTTCATCGTGTCTTCGTCAGTGCTCCGCCGCGGCCATCGATTCGGCGCGGATCTCTTCGGTCAGGCGTGCCTTGATCTCCATGAACTCCGGCGAGGTCTTGATGGTGTAGCTGCGCGGGTGCGGGAAGTCGACCGCGATCTCGGTCTTGATGCGCCCGGGCCGCGCGCTGAACACCGCCACGCGGTTGGCCATGAAGATCGCCTCGTCGATGTCGTGCGTGACGAACAGCACCGTCTTCTGCGCCGACTCCCAGATGCCCAAGAGCAGCTCCTGCATGAGCACGCGAGTCTGGTTGTCGAGCGCGCCGAAGGGCTCGTCGAGCAGCAGCATCTTGGGGTCGTTGGCCAGCGCGCGCGCGATGGCGGTGCGCTGCTGCATGCCGCCGGAGAGCTGCTTCGGGAAGTGGTTCTCGAAGCCGCGCAGGCCCACCTTGGCGATGAAGAACTCGCTGCGCTCCTTCTGGTCTGCCTCGCTCATGCCGCGCTCGCGCAGGCCGAAGCGGATGTTCTGCGCCACGGTGAGCCACGGGAAGAGCGTGTAGCTCTGGAACACCACGCCGCGGTCGGCGCCGGGGCCCTCGATGCGCTGGCCGTCGAGCAGCACCTGGCCGCTGGTCGGGAAGTCGAGCCCCGCCACGATGCGCAGCAGCGTCGACTTGCCGCAGCCCGAGGGGCCGAGGATGGTGACGAAGTCGTTCTCCTTCACCTCGAAGTCGATCGGCTGCAGCGCCTGCGTGCGCTGGCCCTTGGTGCCCGTGAAGACGCGCGAGACGCCCTGGATGGAAAGCTGATTGCTCACAGCGCGTCCTTCGTCTGCGATTCATTCGGGGAGTGCCGCGGAACCGGCTTTGCCGGGCCGCAGGCGCTGCCCCCTGCAAGGGGGTTGGCGAAGCGACACGAAGTGCGCGAAGACTGGGGGTTGTTCATAGTGACGCCCATGCAAACAAGCGGCGGTTGATTGCCTTGAAGGCGAAGTCCGAAAGCAGGCCGATGACGCCGATCACGATGATCCCGAAGATGATCTGGCCGGTGTTCAGCAGCGCCTGGCTGTCGGTGATCATGTGGCCGATGCCCGAGGAGGAACCGATCAGCTCCGCCACGATCACGTAGGTCCATGCCCAGCCGAGCACGAGGCGCAGCGTCTCGGCGATGCCCGGCGCGGCGCCCGGGATGAGCACCCGCGCCACGATGCCGCGGCTGCTGGCGCCCAGCGTGTAGGCGGCCTCCACGAGGTCGCGCCGCGCGCCGCCCACGGTGACGGCCACCATCAGCACGATCTGGAAGAAGGAGCCGATGAAGATCACCAGCAGCTTCTGCATCTCGCCCAGGCCCGCCCACAGGATGAGAAGCGGGATGAAGGCCGAGGCCGGCAGGTAGCGGCAGAAGGAGACGAAGGGCTCGAAGAAGGCCTCCACGGCCTTCCAGGTGCCCATGGCGATGCCCAGCGGCACCGCGAACACGGCCGCCAGCAGGAAGCCGCCGAACACGCGCCACACGGTCATGCCGATGTCGCCGATGAAGCCGTACTCGGTGAAGAGCAGCCAGCCTTCCTTGACCATGGTCGGCGGGCTCGCGAGGAAGGTCGGCGGCACGAAGCCTCCGAGCGTGGCGATGGCCCACACGAGCACGAAGACGACGAAGAACGCGAGCCCCAGCAGCACGCGCGCCCGCGTGCCGATGGGCTCCAGCGGCGCGAGCGCGCGGCGGCGGGCCGGCGTGGCGACGGGCGCCGCGGCCTTGGCGGCCTGCTGCGGCGCAGGCGCCGCGACCGCTGCGGCGGAAGGCATCTGCTGCATCTGGGCCACGTTCTTACTTGACGAAGCTTGCATCGAAGGTGGCCGAGAAATCTTCCGGCGCCTTGCGGATCACGCCGGCTTCCAGAAGGATGGGCGTGGCCTCCTTCATGAAGCTGGTGAGCTCGCCCGCGAAGAACTTCTGGTTGGCCGCCTTGTCCTGCCAGCGCAGGAAGGCCGCCGACTTGGCGAACTGCTCGCCGCTCTGCTTCACGGCGGAGCCCATGAGTTCGTTGGACTTCTCGGGCTCGGCCTTGATCATGTCCAGCGCGTCGAAGTACGACTTGGTGAGCGCGGCGGCGGCCTTGGCATTGGCCTTGAGCCAGGTGGGCGCACAGCCGACGGTGTCCATCACCATCGGGTAGTCGAGCGTGGTGGCCAGGATCTTGCCGGCGGCGGGATTGGCGCGCACCGTCGAGAGGTAGGGTTCGTAGGTCATGGCTGCGTCGTTCTGGCCGGCCACGAAGGCCTGGGCCGAGGCCTGCGGCGACAGCGTGGTGGTCTTCACGTCCTTCAGCGACATGCCGTTCTTGCTGAGCATCCAGGCCAGGCCGAAGTAGGGCGCGGTGCCGGGCGCGTCGACGCCGATGGTCTTGCCCTTGAGGTCGGAGAACTTGGCGATGTCGCCGCGCACCGCGAGGCCGTCGGCGCCGTAGGACTTGTCCATCTGGAAGATCTGCACGATCGGCACGCCGTTGGCGTTCCAGGCCACGTGCGTCTCGACGGTGGTGGCCGCGCACTGGATGGCGCCGGAGGCCAGCGCGAGGTGGCGGTCCTTCTGCGGGATCATCTTGAGTTCGACGTCGAGCCCGTTCTTCTTGAAGATGCCGGCCTTGTCCGCCAGCGAGAGCGGCGCGAAGCCGGTCCAGCCGGACATGCCGAGCGAGATCTTCGTCAGATCCTGGGCGGCGGCCGTTCCGGCCATGCCCGCCGCACATGCGCCCGCTGCAACCAGCGAGGCGAACTTCACAACTACCGTCTTGACCATGGGTACTCCTGGGGTCTGTTCTTGGGGAAAGGCTCGGCGGTGCCGCCCGATGGCCGGGTCACGCACGCCTCGCATTGTTGCCAGGCGCCCCAACTTGTATATACAGGATAACCCGAAAGCTCGTTTCTGGTGCATTTGCCTGGGAAATGCACCTTTTTGCTGTCTAGACAAGAAGGGCGCAGGACGGCGGCAACCATTGCAAAGCTCGTGCCACAGTCATATCGGCGGCACTGGGGGACAATCGACGGCCGCCCTCCTCCCTCTTCTTTTCCGACCTCCCCCGCCCGCCGCCTGTGTCTTCCCTCGCCCCCCGCCCCATCGACATCTCCGGCAGCAGCGCCCCCTCCGACATCCTCCACGAGGTCTTCGGCTACGCGCAGTTCCGGGGGGCCCAGCAGGACATCGTCGACCACGTGGTGGGCGGCGGCGATGCGCTGGTGCTGATGCCCACGGGCGGCGGCAAGTCGCTGTGCTACCAGATCCCGGCCATCGCCCGGCAGCGCGCGGGCAAGGGCGTGGCGATCGTGGTGTCGCCGCTCATCGCGCTGATGCACGACCAGGTGGGTGCGCTGCACGAGGCCGGCGTGAGCGCGGCCTTCCTCAACTCCACACTCGACTGGGAAGAGACGCAGGACGTCGAGCGCCGCATGCTGCGCGGCGAGATCACGCTGCTGTACGCGGCGCCCGAGCGGGTGAACACGCCGCGCTTCCTGTCGCAGCTCGATTCGCTGAAGGAGCGCGGCAAGCTCTCGCTCTTCGCCATCGACGAGGCGCACTGCGTGAGCCAGTGGGGCCACGACTTCCGACCCGAGTACCGCGCGCTCACCGTGCTGCACGAGCGCTATGCGGGCGTGCCGCGCATAGCGCTCACCGCCACGGCCGACGCGCTCACCCGGGCCGACATCGTCGAGCGGCTGCAGCTGGAGGACGCGCGCCAGTTCGTCTCCAGCTTCGACCGGCCGAACATCCGCTACACCATCGTCGAGAAGAAGGACGCCACCACGCAGCTGCTGCGCTTCATCGAACGCGAGCACGAGGGCGACGCGGGCGTGGTCTATTGCCAGTCGCGCAAGCGGGTGGAGGACGTGGCGGTGCAATTGCGCGACGCGGGCATCAACGCCCTGCCCTACCACGCGGGCCTGGACGCCGCGGTGCGCCAGCAGCACCAGGACCGCTTCCTGCGCGAGGAAGGCATCGTGATGGTCGCGACCATCGCCTTCGGCATGGGCATCGACAAGCCCGACGTGCGCTTCGTCGGCCACCTCGACATGCCCAAGAACATCGAGGGCTACTACCAGGAGACCGGCCGCGCCGGCCGCGACGGCGGCCCCGCCGACGCCTGGATGGCCTACGGCCTGCAGGACGTCGTCAACCAGCGCCGCATGATCGACGAGAGCCCCGCCGGCGAGGAGTTCAAGCAGGTGATGCGCGGCAAGCTCGACGCGCTGCTCTCGCTGGCCGAGGCCAGCGACTGCCGGCGCGTGCGCCTCCTGGGCTACTTCGGCGAGAAGAGCACGCCCTGCGGCAACTGCGACAACTGCCTGAACCCGCCGCAGGTGTGGGACGGCACCGATGCCGCGCGCAAGCTGCTGAGCACGATCTACCGCGTGCAGCAGTTGAGCGGCATCAGCTTCGGCGCCGGGCACATCATGGACATCCTGCGCGGCAAGAGCACCGAGAAGGTCAAGCAGTTCGGCCACGAGCGCATCAGCACCTTCGGCATCGGCGCCGAGTTCAGCGAGGTGGCGCTGCGCGGCGTGCTGCGCCAGCTGATCGCCACCGGAGCGCTGGCGGTGGACGCCGAGGCCTTCAACACGCTGAAGCTCACCGAGGGCTCGCGCGCCGTGCTCAGGGGCGAGACGCCGGTGACGCTGCGCGAATCGGTGTCGTCGCCCGCGGAGCGCAAGCCCCGGCGCGAGAAGGCCGCCAAGGGCGCGCCGCCGCCGGCCGCGGCCAAGCTCGACGAGGCGGGCCGCAAGCGCTTCGACGCGCTCAAGGCATGGCGCGCCGAAGTGGCGAAGGAACACAACCTGCCGGCCTACGTGATCTTCCACGACGCCACGCTGGCCGCCATCGCCGAGCGCGCCCCCGCCTCGCTCGAAGACCTGCAGGGCATCAGCGGCATCGGCACCAAGAAGCTCGAGGCCTACGGCAGCGAGGTGCTGCGCGTCTGCGAGAACTTCTGACGGCCTGAAGAACAGAAAAAGGGGCGCCGCGATGGACACCCGCCAGATGCGCTGCGTGATCGCGATCGCCGAGGCGGGCAGCCTCACGAAGGCGGCCGAGCGGCTGGGACTGGCACAGCCGGCACTCACGCAGACGCTGAACCGGCTCGAGAAGGAGCTCGGCACGCCCCTCTTCACGCGCACGCGCCGCGGCGCCGCGCTCACCGATGCGGGGCAGGCTGTCATCGACGACCTGCGCGCCAGCCTGGCCTACGGCGATGCGGCCACCGAGCGTGCACGCGCGATGGGCGCGGGCCGCGCGGGACGGCTCACGATCGGCTTCGTCACGCATGCGGTCTACGAGGTGCTGCCGAACGCGCTGCGCCGGCTGCGCGCCGAACATCCGCAGCTCGACGTGGTGCTTCGCGAGATGAGCAATGCCGAGCAGGTGGCGGCGCTCGAAGGCGGACGCATCGACATCGCGCTGCTGCATCCGCCGGTGTCGGTCACGGCCCGGGTGCACGAACTGCGGCTGGGCGAGGAGCCGCTGATCGCCGCGCTGCCCGCCGCCTGGGCGATGGATGACGACGGCTGCGTGTCGCTCGCCGACGTCGCGCGGCACGGCCTGGTCTGGTTCCCTGAGCAGCAGATCCCCGCACTGCGCGCGCAGCTGCTGGGCGCACTGCGGCGCGCCGGCCATGAGACGCGCGTGGTGCAGGACGCCAACCGCACGCTGACCGTGCTCTCCTGCGTGGCCGCGGGGCTGGGCTGGTCGCTGCTGCCGCGCTCGGTGCGCGCGCTGCAGCACGAGGGCGTGCGCTATGCCGAAGTGCGCGACGGCGCGGGGCTGCCGGCCTTCGAGCTGTCGGCGCTGTGGCTGGCGCGCTCGCGGCCCACCTTCGCCGACGCGTTCGCCGCCATGCTGCGCGGCTGAGGCGGCGGCCTCAGCCCACTCAGTCCAGCTGGATCCTGTTGTCCTTGGCGAGCTTGGTCCACTTGGCGATCTCGGCACGGCGGAAGCTGTCGAGCTCGGCCGGCGTCGAGCCGATCACCTCCGCTCCCAGGGCTTCGAGCCGGCCGCGCACTTCCGGGTCCTTGAGCGCGGCGGCGAATTCCTTCGACAGGCGCTGCGCCACCGGCGCGGGCGTGCCGGCCGGCACGAACACCGCGTTCCACTCGTAGACCTCGTAGCCGGGCAGGCCGGCCTCGGCCACCGTGGGCAGCTGCGGCAAGGCGGGCGAAGGCGCCTTGCCGGTGACCGCGAGCGCGCGCAGCTTGCCGTCCTTGATGAAGGGCATGCTGGAGGCCAGGCTCGCGAAGAACACCGGCACATGCCCCGACATCACGTCGGTGAGCGCGGGCCCGCCGCCCTTGTAGGCCACGTGCGTCATCTGCACGCCCGCCATCGATGCGAACAGCTCGCCCGCCAGGTGCTGCGCCGAGCCGTTGCCCGACGAGGCGTAGTTGATGGCGCCCGGCTTCGCCTTGGCCTGCGCGATCAGGTCCGAGACGTTCTTGAACGGCGCCGACGGGTTCACCACCAGCACGTTGGGCACCCTCACCAGCAGCGACACCGGCGCGAGCTCGCGCAGCGTGTCGAAGGGCATCTTGCGCAGCGCCGGGTTCTGCGCGTGGTTGGACGCGTCGAGCAGCACGGTGTAGCCGTCGGCCGGGCTCTTGGCGACGAGGTCGCCGCCGATGGCGCCGCCCGCGCCGCCGCGGTTGTCGATCACCACCGGCTGGCCCAGCTTCGCCGAGAGCTTGGGCGCGATGATGCGCGCCACCGCGTCGACGGTGCCGCCGGGCGGATAGCTCACGACCAGCCGCACGGGCTTGGACGGCCACGCCTGGGCGTGCGCGCCCAGACTGCCCAGCAGCAGGGCAGCACCGGCGAGTGCGAGCGGAACGGCGCGCAGCAGCCTCGCTCGAGTGATTTCGCGGGTGATTTCATTGGTCATCGGTGATGTCTCCTGTCTTGAACTTGAAAAGCCGCGCCGGCGTGTCGACCAGGATGCGGCGGCGCTCGGCGGCGTCGGGCACCCAGTCGGCCAGCGCTGCATGGGCGGCGGTGTAGTTGGCGATCTCGCGGTGCTGGGTATGCGGCCAGTCGCTGCCCCACACGAGGCGCCCGGCGCCGAAGGCCTTCAGCAGCGCCTGCGCGGCATCACGCGCGTGGGCTTCGGTGGCCGTGGGCCAGTTGCGGTAGGCGGCGGAGAGCTTGACCCAGATGCGCCCGCAGTCCGCGGCGCGCAGAAGCCAGGCGAAGCCTTCGTCGTCGGCGGGTGCCGATGCGGGACGGCCGAAATGGTCGACCACCAGCGCGCACCCGGCATCGAGCACCGGTTGCGCGGCCAGCGCGAGATCGCGCGATTCGCGATGCAGCTCCACATGCCAGCCCAGCGCATGCACGCGGGCGAAGAGCCGTTGCCAGTCGGGACGGGCGAGATCGGGCAGCGGCATGCCCACGATATTGAGGCGGATGCCGACGACGCCGGCTTCGGCCATCGCCTGCAGCGTGGCGTCGTCCACCATCGGATCGACCACCGCGACGCCGCGCAGGCGCTCCGGGGCAGCGCGCAGCGCGTCGATCAGGAAGCCGTTGTCGGTGCCCAGGAAGCTGGGCTGAACCACCACGCCGTGCGAGACGCCGTGCGCGCCGAGCAGCGCGAGGTATTCGGCCAGCGTCGCGTCGTAGTCGGGTGCATGCCGCCGCGCCGCGGCCAGCGGCAGGCCGCGCACGAACACGTGGGCGTGGCCGTCGATGGCGGTGATGGGAGCGGAAGGCACTGCGTCGTTGTCTCTGTCGGATTCTTCGTGCGTCCGCCGCAAAGCGGACGTGGGCGAGTATCCGGAGCACGGCGCCTTCCGGGAACCTGTCTCCCGGTTGTGTTTGGATAAGCGCGGCTTATGACGCCGTTCAGTTCACCGTGGCGGGAAGCGTGATGGGCACCGGCCGCGTCAGCAGGTCGACGTACAGCTCGAAGAAGCGCGCGTTGTCGAACTTCTTCACCACGGTCATCTTCTGCAGCGTCGGGCCGGGCGGCTGCGACGAATAGCCGATGGAGCGGCCGTTGTCGGCGGCGCCCGGCTTGGCGATCACGTCGACGTAGCGGTCCACCGTCTGCGTGGCATAGCTCGAATCGATCAGGTAGGCCAGGGTGAGCGTATCCCAGATGTTCTGCGTGTAGTTCGGATTGGTCTCGAAGCCGTTCTTGCCGTCGAAGCCGTAGCCGTTGAGCTTCTGGAACACGTCGGTCACAGCCGTGGGCTTGGCCGGGTGGGCGATGCGGTCGTAGATGGGCTTGGTGAGGAACACGGTGTCGGTCACGTCCAGCGGCACCACCACCTGCGGGATCGGCAGCCGCACCACGAACTGCGCGGCATCGGGGTCGAACCACCAGTTGAACTCGGCGGCCTTGGTGGTGTTGCCGGGCACGTCGATGGCGCCGCCCATGTAGATGATCTTCTTGATGAGCGGCACGATCTCGGGGTTCTGCTTCACCGCGAGCGCGATGTTGGTGAGCGGGCCGATGGCCAGGATGGTGATCTCGCCGGGGTTGGCCTTCACGGTGTCGACGATGAAGTCGACCGCCGTCTTGCGCTGCACGACCGTGTGCTTCGCGAAGCCGTCCGGCGAGGGCTTGAGGTCGGCGTCGGTCTTGGGCTCGGGGCCGCCCCAGGCGCCGAGGTAGCCGTCGCCGCCGGCACCGGCGGCCATCTCGGCCTGGACGTCGGCATAGGTGTGGTTCAGCGCGTAGTTCGCGCCCGAGTAGATGCCGATGCGGTCGCCCACGCCCAGGCGCTCCACCGACATCAGCGCGTCGGCCACGCCCTGCTTCAGCCACTGGTTGCCCGAGACCACGCTGATGCCCATCACGCGCACCTTGCCCTCGGCCTGCAGCTGCGCGGCCATCACGCCGAGCTGGCCGTCGTCGCTCATGGTGTTGTAGTCGCTGTCGATGATGATCTTCTGCGGGCCGGCGCCGCCGCCTCCCGATCCTCCGCCCCCGCCGCCACCGCCCCAGCCCGGGCCCGGGCCGAGGCCGATGCCCGAGCCTCCGTTCCCGCCGCCTCCGCAGCCCGCCAACGTCGTGATGACGGCGATCAACATCGCCCCGATCCATTTGCGCATCGTCTCTCTCCTGGTACTAGGAAGTTGGTTCTCAGGCGGGGCAAATCCCGCCGCTCCGAGATACAAACGTTTGCGCAAAGCTTTGCGCAAACGTTTCACCCACTCTACGGCGCGAGCGACAGGGGTGGCAAGCACCGGCGCTAGGGGTTTTCCGCGAGCCCGAAGGAGAGCCCGGGCCGCCTTTCAGAACAAGAACGGCTCGGGGCTGCGCAGAGCAGTTCGTGGGCGGGCAGCTTGGGGGCGGCTCAGGCCGGATCGGACAGGCCGATCAGCCTGTTCTCGCGAAGCGGCGAGCGGCCCGGCAGATAGGGCAGCTCCGCTTCGGGCTCGGCCGCCTTCTCCAGGCCCTGGACGGTCGTCTTGGCGGAGACGGCGCAGGAGCCCGAGCTGCGCAACGCGAGCGCCGCAGCGAGGCGCGCCTCGGCCTTGTCGCCGAGCTGGTGGTTGAAGTCGTCGGCCACGACGCACCCGGCATTCGGTGCCATGCCGTCGCCGTAGTCACCGTAGCCCTGCTGGTTCACGCCCTTGAACTGGATCGCGAAGTAGGTGGTGCCGCAGTTGTCCTGCGGATAGAAGCCGTAGGGCTTGCCGCAGGTGGTGCCGCCGACGAGGTTGACGGTGACGCCCACGCCGCGCAGGCTGTTGACGACGGACTCGCTCGCCGAGCAGGTGTCGGGGCCGGTGAGCACGGTCACGCGCGACAGGCCCAGCGTGGGCAGCGGCTGCCCGCTGCGGCTGGTGCTGACGAAGGGCGTCAGGGTCTGCGCGACGGAAAGCCGGAACGGGTTCTTGTCGTTGAACACAAGCTGCTCGAAGGTCTTGCCCGCGGTCACGGACGGCGAGGCGATCATGTAGGCCAGCCGGCTCGCGATGAGCAGCTGCCCGCCGCCGTTGTAGCGCATGTCGAGCACCAGGTCCTGGATGCCGGCGCCCTGCTTGAAGCTGTTGACGGCGTTGATGAGCTGCGTCTCCGACGTGGTGATGTGGTCGTTGAACAGCAGGTAGCCCACACGGCCGCTGCCGGTGTCGATGACCTGCACGTTCTGCACCGGCACGCTGGTGACATTGGCGGCCGTCAACTGCACCGGCGATTGCGCGACGCCGTTCACTTCGAAGGTGAAGGTGTGCGATTCGCCGACGGCCTTGGGCGACAGCGCCCCATTGATCGCGTTGACGTTGGCCGTGCCGGTGCTGTTGACGACGTCGACTCCGTCGATGTTGAGGATCTTCGCGCCGCGTGCCAGGTTCTTGCCGGCGGCCGGTGAGCCCGGCTCGACGAGGGCGATGCGGATGTCGCGCGGCGGCGAGCTGCGGATCGCGGCCGTCTCCATGCCGTAGCCGGCGGAGACGCCGCCCTGCGTGAGCTGGCGGTAGGCCTCGGTGTCGTAGGTGAAGTGGAAGCGGTCCTTGGCGCGGCCCGAGGGCGTGGTGGCCGTCGTCTTGAGCACGTTGAACCAGGTGATGGGCGTGGCGTAGTCGGCGGCCTTGAGGGTGGTGGGCACTTCGCCGTACCAGAGGTAGGTTTCGTCGATCCAGCCGCGCACCCAGCTCTTCTCGTTGTCGAGCGTGCCGCTGCGGTCGGGGTACGCGCCGCCGGTCTCGGGGTTGATGCCGGTGCGCGGCGACGCGCACAGGCCGGCCACCGTGGCCGAGGCGACGATGCCGCTGCCGGAACCGCTGCCATTGCCGCCATCTCCGCTCGCAGGCGGGGGCGTCGTGGTGGCGCCGGGGATCAGGCCGATCGGCAGGCCGCCGCCGCCCCCGCCTCCTCCGCCGCCCCCGCAGGCCGACAGCAGGGCTGCCGCCGCGAGCACGGCGCCGGCGGCGGTCCATGCGCCAGGACGCGGCAATCGCCGCGCGTCGTCGATCTTGCGAGACTCCAGCATGCGTTCTCCTCCTCGTGTCCGTGTCCGCACCGGCGGACGGATGTTCTCTTTCTGCGCGGCGGCGGCGGACGCCGCCACAGGGTGCCGCTACTGCACGAAGCCCATGCCGCGCGACTCGCGCACTTCGGGCTTGATGCGATGCTCGGCTTCGAGCTGGTCCAGAAACTCGCTCGCGGAGAACTCCACCGCGAGGATATCGGTCTGCCGTTTCACCGCCGCGAAATCGCCGGGGCACAGCTGCCCCAGCGCCGCAAGCCGCGAGCGCATCGATGCCGTCATGAGCGCGGCATCGCCGGCGAGCGCCTCGGTGACGAACATGCGCTCGCGCTGCGCGGCCGTGAGCGGCATGAACTTGATCTTGAAGGTGAAGCGCCTCAACGCCGCCTGGTCGAGCCGGTCGAGCAGGTTGGTGGTGCACACGAAGATGCCGTTGAAGCGCTCCATGCCCTGCAGCATCTCGTTGACCTCGGTGACCTCGTAGGTGCGCTGCGCGCCGCGGCGGTCCTGCAGGAAGCTGTCGGCCTCGTCGAGCAACAGCACGGCTTTCTCGGCCTCGGCCTCGCGGAACATGGCGGCCATGTTCTGCTCGGTCTCGCCGACGTATTTGCTCATCAGGTCGCTGGCCTGCTTCACGATGAGCGGACGGCCCACCGCCTTGGCGATGTGCTCCGCCAGCGCCGTCTTGCCCGTGCCGGGGGCGCCGTAGAAGCACAGCGAGCCGTGGCCGCGCGCCTTCAAGGCCTCGACGATCCGCGGGATCTCGAAGCGGGTCTCGACGTTGAGCATGTCGAGGTCGTAGGTGGTGACGCTGCGGCGCTCGCCGCGGCCGGAGTCGGCGGTGCCGAGCGCCAGATCGGCATTGCGCAGCTGGCGCTCGATGAGCGCTTCCGTCGAGGCGCCTTCGGCACCGGCCAGTCCGGCGAAGCGCACCGCGGTGCGGATCTGCGCGGGCGTGAGCCCCTTGCGCTCCGCGAGCTTGGCGGTGAAGGCCTCGGACACGACGACGCCTTCGAGCGTCTTCTTCACGAGCTGCTCGCGCGCGCCGGGCGGCGGCGACTTGAGCTCGAGGTGATACGCGAAGCGGCGGCGGAAGGCCGGGTCGATCTGCTCGATGCGGTTGGTGACCCACAGCGTGGGCACCGGATTGGCCTCGAGGATCTGGTTGACCCAGGCCTTGCCGCTCACGCTGCCGCTGGTGGGCGCGGGGATCTGCTCGGCGCGCGCCATGAACTGCGCGGCCTCGGTGCTGATCGGCGGGAACACGTCCTCGACCTCGTCGAACAGCAGCGCGGCCTGCGCGCTGCCCTTGAGGAACACCTGCGCGATCTGCAGCGAGCGGTAGCGGTCGCGGCCGCTCAGCGAATTGCCGTCGCGGTCGGCGTACTCGACCTCGAAGAGCTCGAGCCCTGCGGCCTGCGCCACGACCTTCGCGAGCTCGGTCTTGCCGGTGCCGGGCGGGCCGTAGAGCAGCACGTTGACGCCCGGCTCCTTGCGAGCGACCGCTGCGCGCAGCAGCGTGACGAGCATCTGCACGTCTTCCTGCACGAAGGAGAAGTCCTGCGGCGCGAGCGCGCTCTTGGCGGAGGGGCGCGTGAAGACGGCCATCAGCTCGTTGTGGTCGCGGTACTCGCGCATGAGCACCGGCGGCAGCTTCTCGCTGACCTTCATGAGGTCGGCGAGGTCGGTGATGTTGTGCTCGGAGATGAGGTTCTCGACCAGCCCGATGCGCTCGAGCCTGGAGCCCGCGCGCAGCGCCTCGCCCACGTCGCTCGCACTCACGCCGGCGATGTCGGCGATGGCGGCGTAGGCTTCGGGCGCGTTGTTGACCTTGAATTCGACCAGCAGCGAGCGCAGGTCGCGCTGGTAGCGTGCGAGCGTGCCGTACAGCAGCAGCGCACGCTCGGCCTTGTTGAGCTGAAGCAGGCCCGCGAGCGCGTCGATGTTCTTCTCGACCAGCGTCGACTGCTTGCGAAGCGCATGCGTGAGCCAGTCGCGCGTGACGGCCAGCACCGAGAGCAGGTCCTTCGGCTGGTCTTTCGCGTATTCGTCGAGATAGAAGAAGAGCGTGCCTTCCTCGTACGGGCCGCGCCACACGCCGTGGCGCTCCAGCAGCGTGCGGCCGTCGAGGTCTTCGACGCCCTTCCAGGCTTCATTGCCCGCGCAGCGCCGTCCGAGGAACTCGCGAAGCCGCTGCAGCACGGCAGCGGGCCATACGAGATGCCGCCCGGTGAGCGAGAGCAGGCCGTTGATGTCGCGCCGCACGTTGAAGCGCGGGCCCTGCTTGGCAGCGAGCGTGAGCACGAAGTGCGAGCACATGAGCTCGAGCACCGGGGCTTCCTTGAGTCCGGGCGACGGCAATGCCTGCCCGCGTACCGCAGCAGCCACCACATCGACACCCGCACGCTTGGCCATCAGGCAACCTCCAACGAGGACAATTTCGGACAGACCATAACGCAGACTTTTGGCTTCGGGAAGACCGTGAAACGGGAAAAACCCTGATGGTTGCGATTCCAGCCACAATGCGCGCCATGGTCGGAATCCAGGAAATCGAACGCGCCGCGGCGCGCCTCCAGGGGCAGGTGCTCAACACGCCGTGCGTGGAATCACGCACCCTTTCGGAAATCGTCGGCGCCCAGGTGTTCCTGAAATTCGAGAACCTGCAGTTCACATCCTCGTTCAAGGAGCGGGGGGCGTGCAACAAGCTGGTCGATCTTTCCGAGAACGGTACACGCGGAGTGATCGCCATGTCTGCGGGCAACCATGCGCAGGGTGTGGCCTATCACGCGCAACGCCTCGGGCTGCGGGCGCTGATCGTGATGCCGCGGTTCACGCCAGGCGTGAAGATCGAACGCACGCGCGGCTTCGGCGCAGAGGTGGTGCTGCACGGCGACACGCTGGAAGCCGCCCGCACCCATGCATTCGAGCTTGCGCAGCGCGAGGGACTGACTTTCGTGCACCCCTACGACGACGAAGCGATCATCGCCGGCCAGGGCACCGTGGCGCTGGAGATGCTCGATGCCGTGCCCGATCTCGACGCGCTGGTGGTGTCGGTCGGCGGCGGCGGGCTGATCGCTGGCATGGCGGTGGCCGCGCGCGAACGCAAGCCGGACATCGAGATCGTCGGCGTGCAGACCACGCGCTTTCCGGCGATGGTCAACGCAGTCAAGGGTACACATCACGCGCAGGGCTCGAGCACCATCGCCGAAGGCATCGCGGTCGGTACGCCCGGCGTGCTGACGCAGCAGATCATCGCGAGCAAGGTCGACGACCTGCTGCTGGTGGACGAAGGCGACATCGAGCAGGGCGTGCTGATGCTGCTGGAGATCGAGAAGACCCTGGTCGAAGGTGCAGGCGCCGCCGGGCTCGCCGCGCTGATCCGGCACCCGGAGCGCTTCCGCGGCAAGCGCGTGGGGCTGGTGCTGTCGGGCGGCAACATCGATCCGCTGCTCTTGGCGGCCATCATCGAGCGAGGCATGGTGCGGGCCGGGCGGCTGGCGCGCATCCGGGTGAGCGCGCGCGACGTGCCGGGCTCGCTGGCCCACATCACGGCCACTGTGGCCGAAGCGGGCGCTAACGTCGACGAGGTTCACCATCAGCGCGCCTTCACCATGCTGGCGGCGCAGAACGTCGATGTCGAGCTGGTGCTGCAGACCCGTGGACGCGCCCATCTGGCCAGCGTGCTGGCCGCGCTGAAGGACGCCGGGTTCGAGGCCGAAGAGCAGCATTGAGCTGCAAGATCAAGCCCGGAATGCTCCATTCGGGGGCTCGCATCCCCCTAGACCGGCTGCCGGCGGCCCGCCGGTAAAATGCCATCAGTTTGTCAATTGCGTATTCGAGGAATTTCCCGATGTCCAATCCCACTCCCGTCGAGCCGAGCCATGGCGCGGCCGTCGAACAAGACGCTGTCGAGTCGGTCGTTCACCTGATGCCGCTGGTGCTTCCGCTGGCCGGCGGCGTGCTGATGCTGCTGCTGGCATCCATCGCCGTCTACATGGCCTGAAGCTGACGCGCGTTAGCGCCTTTGTCCGCGGGCGGTGCGGCCCGCGCCGACGCAATCTCCCGAAGCGAAACGTTTTCTCAAACGGACCTTCGTGCCTGAGCCGGCACGGCGTCCCGTTCGGAAAGACGATTTTTCAACTTAGGAGATTTTCCGATGAACGCACCCACGATGAAGGGCCTCACCATTCAGGCGCCCTCATACGTCAAGAACGCAAAGCTGATCGCCTGGGTGGCCGACATGGCCGCGCTGTGCAAACCCGAAACCATCCACTGGTGCGACGGAAGCAAGGAAGAGTACGACCGCCTCTGCCAGCAGCTGGTCGACGCAGGTACCTTCAAGAAGCTCAACCCTGCCAAGCGGCCCAACTCGTTCCTCGCGCTGTCTGACCCGAGCGACGTGGCGCGCGTGGAAGACCGCACCTACATCTGCTCCGAGCAGAAGGAAAACGCCGGCCCCACCAACAACTGGATGGCCCCGGCCGAGATGCGCGCGACCCTGCAGCCGCTGTTCGATGGCTGCATGAAGGGCCGCACGATGTACGTCGTGCCCTTCAGCATGGGACCTCTGGGTTCGCCGATCGCCCACATCGGCATTGAGCTTTCCGATTCGCCTTACGTCGCGGTCAACATGCGCATCATGACCCGCATGGGCAAGGCCGTTTACGACGTGCTGGGCGCCGACGGCGAATTCGTGCCCTGCGTGCACACCGTGGGCGCCCCGCTCGAGGCTGGCCAGAAGGACGTGGCCTGGCCGTGCAACAAGACCAAGTACATCGTCCACTATCCCGAGACGCGCGAGATCTGGAGCTATGGCTCCGGCTACGGCGGCAACGCGCTGCTGGGCAAGAAGTGCTTCGCGCTGCGCATCGCTTCCAACATGGGTCGCGACGAAGGCTGGCTGGCCGAGCACATGCTCATCCTGGGCGTGACGAATCCCGAAGGCAAGAAGTACCACGTGGCGGCAGCGTTCCCCAGCGCCTGCGGCAAGACCAACTTCTCGATGCTGGTTCCGCCGGCGGGCTTCGAAGGCTGGAAGGTCACGACGATCGGCGACGACATCGCATGGATCAAGCCGCAGGCCGACGGCACCCTGCGCGCGATCAACCCGGAGGCCGGCTACTTCGGCGTTGCGCCGGGCACCAACATGCTGACGAACCCCAACTGCATGCGCAGCCTGGACCAGGGTGTGATCTTCACCAACGTCGCACTGACGGACGATGGCGACGTCTGGTGGGAAGGCATGGAGCAGGACGCGCCTGGCAAGGCACTGCCGGCTCACCTGATCGACTGGCAAGGCAAGGACTGGACGCCGCAGATCGCCAAGGAAACCGGCGCGAAGGCGGCCCATCCGAACGCCCGCTTCACGGTCGCCGCGACCAACAACCCCGCGCTCGACGAGGCATGGGACGACCCGAAGGGCGTGACCATCGACGCTTTCATCTTCGGCGGACGCCGCTCGAACACCGTGCCGCTCGTGACCGAAGCCCGCAACTGGGTCGAGGGCGTCTACATGGCGGCGACCATGGGCTCCGAGACGACTGCTGCCGCAGCTGGCCAGCAAGGCGTCGTGCGCCGCGATCCCTTCGCGATGCTGCCCTTCATGGGCTACAACATGAGCGACTATTTCCAGCACTGGCTCGACCTGGGGATGAAGCTCGAGGCGTCAGGCGCCAAGCTCCCGAAAATCTACACGACCAACTGGTTCCGCAAGGGCGCCGACGGCAAGTTCGTCTGGCCCGGCTATGGCGAGAACATGCGCGTTCTGAAGTGGATGATCGATCGCGTCGAAGGCAACAAGACCGAGGGCGTGGAGCACATCACCGGCATCAGCCCGCGCTACGAAGACCTCAACTGGACTGGCTTGAACTTCAGCGCCGAGCAATTCGCCACAGTGACCAGCATCGACAAGGCGGCTTGGCAGGCTGAGCTTAAGCTGCATGCCGAGCTGTTCAAGCAGTTGGAGCACCATCTGCCGAAGGAGCTGCCGGAGACGAAGGCGGCTATCGAGCAACGCCTGGCTGCTTGATAACCAGCTGCTTCAAAACAAAAAAGCCCGATGGAGAGTCCATCGGGCTTTTTTTTATTTTCCGCGGGCTTTCAGTGGAGTAACTCGATTCAGCCAATCTATTGTCCTCAAAGACGCCGGACTGGATACCTGGATGCGCCAGACAGCCTGTCTCGAGACGATCCGATCAAGGCAACATTGAACTGGATTGCTTGGCGGATGGTGTCTTTGAGAGCTGATTGCCGTAGGTGCAGCCAGATAAAGGGTTCGATTCTTCGCAATTGCTAGCACTCGGCACCGACGGATTTAGCCTCTCAGCTAGCCCGAGATATGTTGGAGGAGTTGGTAGCTGCGGGAGGTGCCGAAGTG